>CAIWUD010000158.1 GCA_903915775.1 uncultured Chloroflexota bacterium
ACCCTGATTGCAGAGCCATGCCCATGGCGCTGGTCCGCTGCGGCCGTCGAAGCCCTCCTTGCCGCCCTCCGCCCCCGCCCCGAGGTTCCGTTGAGCGAGGATAGCTATCTCGACCTCCTCGCTCACCTCCACTGGACGCCACGCATCCACACCCTACAACCCGATGAGTTGGGGCTCAACAGCTTCGCTTTTGTGATCCATCCACTCAATACGCGCTTCATTCATCGCCATAAATGGTTTGGCTGGACGCGCTACCTCCCTGATAGTCTGGTGGAACCGGTGGCCGCCCGCTTCCCACCACTCTACCTCGGGCGCATCAAGGGTGGTGTCTCCCCAACAACTGGCCAGCGTATTGAAGGTCACCTGATCACCCTAGGGGCTACCCCGCGCCAGATGATGCGCCATCGCCCCAGTTTCACCTACCAACGTCTGCTTATGGCCGCACGCATGGCCGAGCGTCACAATGCACGTATTATGGGGCTGGGCGCGTTCACGAGTGTGGTTGGCGACGCCGGTGTTACCGTTGCCCAAGAGGCCGCTATTGCTATCACTAGTGGCAACAGCCTCACGGTCGCGGCAACCCTCGAGGCGGCGAAACAGGCGCTCATCGGAATGGGAGCCTCCGACCTGACCCATGGACGGGCGATGGTGATTGGGGCCACCGGATCGATCGGCTCGGTCTGTGCGCGCATGCTTGCCCAGGCCACTGGTGATATCGTGCTAGTCGCAATCGATCCCGAGAAGTTGCTCATGCTCAAACGTCAGATCGAGCAAGAGACACCCACTGCCCACATCACCGTCGCGACTCACACCACGGAACTGGTCGGCTCCTGCGATCTGATTGTGACCGCAACCTCGGCTTTTGGCCAGCGCATCATCGATATCAGCCAGTGTAAACCTGGAGCAGTGATCTGCGATGTTGCCCGTCCACCCGATATTAGTCGGGCTGAAGCGGCCTTACGCCCAGATCTGCTCGTGATCGAGAGTGGTGAGGTACTCATTCCAGGGGTGAGCGATCTCGGTTACGACATTGGCTTGCCACCAGGCACGGCCTACGCATGCCTGGCTGAAACAGCCCTGCTCGCGATGGATGGACGTTTTGAGGACTACACCCTGGGGCGCAATATCTCGATGGAGCGCGTCAAAGAGATCGATCATCTGTTCAAGAAGCATGGCTTTCAACTCGCAGGGCTCCGCTCCTTTGGGGCCTACATCAGTGATGAAGATCTCGCCCGTCGACGCGCCCTGGCGGCCGAACTATCAGCTAACCCTGAACTCTTCGTCCGCACACGGGCTGAGGCCAGCGCACAGCTCGCCCGTCTGCCGCGCACGGCGAAGGGGGTTCACGAGTCGCTGCTCACCATCTTGATGCGCAACGTGCACCGTCAGTTCGATCGTGCCATGGTGGCTCTGGTCAACCGCATACGACGCACCCCCCCCTTACAGGCGGTCCACGAGGAGCTACACCAGTGAGCTCAGTCTACCCCGCCGCTCCGGATGCACGAAGATGAGGTAGTTCGCGAGTGCAGCGCAGGCGTAGAAGGCTGCCGTAACGAGAAAGATAGGGCCAAAGCCGTACGTGCGCTGGATCTCGACGCTCACCGTGGGGCCAACAATGTAACCCACGGAGAAGGCGGCCCCAATCAGTCCGATCACAATCGGACGGGCAGCCTCAGGGGTACGCTCCATGGTGAAGGCGTCGTAGAGTGGTGTTGCCATATTCATCAGGGCACCACGGGCCACGGCAATCAGAGCAGCACTCCAGAGGTTAGGAGCGATCACCAGTAGCAGCAGGCAGGGTATACCAAGGAGCTGACTCAGCACTACACTGCCCATCTTGCCCATACGCTGGGCCAGTAGCGGGGTGGCCAGGGTTGCTGCGCCCGTTGCGAAACTAATCAGGGCGAAGATCAGCCCTAGGGCACCATCGGATGCGGCAAATTGCTGGCGAAAGTAGAGATTCAGGAAGGGAATGAAGAGCGATGCACCGCATGAGATGAAGAGCGGTGAGATCATGAAGGGCAGGGCAATACGCACGGCACGGAATAGGGCGGTGTGGTTAAGGGCACTACTCACTGCTACGGTGGCTGGTGGATCATTCACCGCACGAGGCGCCTCAGCCCGGAGGAGTGGGAGCAGCGCGAGCAGCGCGAAAAGTGCTGCGATGCCGAATATGACCCGGTAGAGCGCTGCGCTCTGTGGCGCAACATTGAGCAGTGGTCCGAGTAGAGCCGGTAACTGTCCACCGACGAGGCTACTCACCCCCCCCACGATAATCGTTAACCCAGCGCTCAGTGAAAAGAGCAGATCGCGATCTTCGGGGCTGCTATGGCGCAGCATGAAAGGGGCACTACCCACCTGGTAGAGAACACCTGCTGGGCCACTCAAGGCGATCCAGACCAGCATGCTGAGTGGCGCTGGCCAGACGGCCGTACCAAGTAGGGTGATCGCGGTGAGAAGGGTAGCAGCAATGAGGGCCGGTCGTGGCCCCCAGCGGCTCACGAGCATCCAGAGTGGCAGACTACTCAGTGCACTGGTGAGTACCGGGGTGCTGTTGAGTAGGCCAAGGAGGCTCAACTCACCCAGAAATGGTAAGGGGAGCAGCTGCTGATTATACCCCAGGGCCAGCAGGAGCAGGTTGAAGAAGAGCGAGTAGAGCGACAGTCCAGCGGTGAGCAGTGCCATGAACAAGAGGTAGCGCCGGGCATCAGGGGTGAGTCTGCGCATGGTTCGTGGTGGGGTTTTGAGAGAGAGACTTGGCCCTCCCAAAACCTTCTAGACAAAAATGAGCTGCTCCCGCAAGAAATGCTCGATCGCCTGGTAGTAGGCAATAATCGTCTCACTACGGCGCCAGCCATGACCTTCACCGGGGAAGAGGTGGTAGGTATGGGAAATCCCGCGGCGGCGCAACTCGGCCACAATCGCCTCAGCCTGACTAGGGGGCACAATCTGGTCATCAGCCCCCTGAAAAATGGCTAGCGGACTCGTGATCTGCCATGCGTGAAACAGTGGTGAGCGCTCGCGGTAACGTTGTGCGGCTTCAGGCAATGGGCCGATAAGAGCATCAAGGTAGCGCGCCTCAAACTTATGCGTTTCAGCAGCCAGGGCAAAGAGGTTGACCACGCCGTAGCGGCAGATTCCCGCACGAAAGAGTGCGGGGTATTGGGCGAGGCTCTCCAACACGGTGTAGCCACCAGCACTCCCCCCCATAATGACGATACGCTCGGTATCGGCGAAGCCTGCTTCACCCAGGTAGCGGGCTGCACTCGCCGCATCGGCAACATCGAAGCGCCCCCACGCACCACGGAGGGCCTGGGTATAGGCCCGGCCATAACCTGTGCTCCCCCGGTAGTTGAGCGCTAGCACCGTATAGCCACGGGTGGCAAAAAACTGTACTTCACCACTATAACTAGCCACTGCCTGATCGGTCGGCCCACCATGGATCAGGATCACTGCCGGGGGGCGTGGCCCAAATGCCTCACTCACCGCAAACCCCGGTGGCAGGTAGAGGAGTCCATGCACCCGCTCGTCGCCACTGCCCCAACTGACCGCTTGCGCCGTCGCCACCCGTACCGTTGCTGGCAAGTCACTCGCCGTACGGCGGATCACCCGTGGCACGCCTCCCTCGGCAAGGATCAGGCGCGTTGGCCGATCTGGTGCGGAAGCAAGGAGTGCCAGTGCATCGGCTGTAGGTGATAGGGCAGGCTGTTCAAACCAGCTGTAGCTCTGGCTTCCCTCGACAAGCTGGGCCTCTCTGCCCTCCAACGGCTGGCTCATGACCTGTCGAACCCCCGCCTCACTACGTAGATAGGCGAGCCGCCTACTGTCATGGCTCCATGCGAAGCTACGCATCCCCTGAGCCCACGCTGGGGCGGCATGCTCCGCCTCGCCAGTGGTGAACTGCCGGTGGGTAGCATGAACCAGATCGTAGAGGTAGATCTGCCACCAACCGTCCTGATCGGAGACATAGGCCAAGTGGCGCCCATCGGGGGCAAAGCTCGGCTGGAAGATGCTGATGTCCGCGCCCCCAGCGAGCAGGTGGCACGCGGCGAGCCGGGGCAAGGCAGCGTCCAGTTCAAGATCAGCCAGGTAGAGGAGCGTACCGTCCCAGGGCATGTTGGGGTGATCCCAGGCGACAAAGGCGATCTGCGCGCTCCCGGGGCGCCAGCATGGCCACATGTAGAAGTCGTGACCCTCGACCAGCCGTTGTGGCCACTGCTCGCCCTCACTATCCACCACGGCAATGCAGTCCCGCCCTTCGTAGGTATGGACGAAGAGTAGGTGGCGCCCATCGGGGGCAATAGCCGGAGCGGCAGCAGCACCGAACGCGGGCGTAATCGGACGTGGCGGGCTCCCATCGAGATCCTGGCGGAATAGTCGCCCCGAGCTCGCCTCGACAAAGACGACCATACCGCTACCGACGGTAAAGTCGCCGCCACCATAGCCGACTCGTGCACGCACGCTGAGATCGCTCGGCGTCAGTTCATACGGGGCATCACCGGTCGCAGGCTCAACAGCCCAGAGCGAACTACGTCCATCACGCGACTCAAGCCAGACCAGCCGTTGCCCGTCGCTATCCCACTGCAGATCGCCCAGCCGCGCCGCCGCAGCCATCTGGTGTGGGCTCAGCGGGCTGGGCCAGAGCCCAAAAGGCGCCATTGGGGGCATGGATCGGCTCCTCATTACAGAGCAGGAGTACCGGTCAACTCCTCACTCAGCGCCCAGAGACGCGACTGTGCGGTGCGATCGTAGGAGTTGGGTGAACTCTTCCTAGGACGACAGTTGACAAAATAGCTTCCACTGACCGTGGCAACCTCAGGTGAACTCGCCAGATAGATGGAGGTTCGCGCCCCTTGCTCTGGGCTTAACATGAGTGGGCGCACCAGACCAAAGAGCACACCAAAGAGACCTGCTGTCTCCACCGCAAAGTTGGTGCGTACCGCACCGGGGTGGAGCGCATTCGCCGTTACCCCACTCCCCTCGAGGCGTCTGGCCAGTTCATAGGTGAAGAGCACGTTGGCCAACTTCGAGTCGGCATAGGCACGGAAGCCACTATAGCCACGTGCAGCCCGCACATCATCGAAGCGGTTACTGCCACCCAGATGGGCGTCTGAGGAAACATGAACTACCCGTGACGGCCCACTAGCCTTGAGCAGGTCGAGTAGCAGGTTGGTGAGCAGGAAGTGGGCAAGATGGTTGACGGCAAAGGTCATCTCAAACCCGTCGCTGCTCAACTGCCGCTGGCCCATGTAGAGACCAGCATTGTTGAGTAAGAGATCGAGCCGCTGGTGGCGGCTGCGCAACTCCTGCGCTGCAGCGCGTACCGAGGCAAAAGAGGCGAGATCGGCCACCAGCAACTCAACCTGCTGGTTACCAGTCTGGGTGATGATCGCCTGCCGCGCCGCCTCACCGCGCTCGCGGCTACGCACCAGCATGACGACCGTGGCCCCCATCCGAGCAAGCTCAAGGGCAGTGACCTGCCCAATGCCCGAACTCGCACCTGTTATTAGGCAAATCTTCCCGACCATGCAAGCATCCTTTCTCTAGCCATCGGTAGGCACTGCGTCCGATTGTAGTCGAAGCTATGATCAGCCGTCAAGGTATCACTTTCCTCAGCGAGAATTGAAGACCAGCGCGAGGTGTTAACCCCAAAGCGGGTAATTCTTCCCTCTCGAGAAAGGAGAATATCATTAGGTCTCCTTATATTGCAACTGCTATGATCGGAAAATACCCGTAGAAGAGTACCATAGGGTGCGTCACCAAGGTACGCTGCTTACCGCCGCCGCGGTGGGGAGCGACGCTATTGTGGAGTGCTGCGCCCTCCACCCCCTGAGACAAAGCTCATGACCAGATCTGTCAGCGACGAAACCAGCAGTCGGCAGCTTGATGCTCAGACTGAAACGTCCACCCCTGTTCGTCTACCAGCTCAGCACCTTGCCGAACTGGTCTCCCAGACCTGTGCACGGTACACGCGCCAGCACGCCTTTACGGCGGTTCTTCCCAATGGCATGTTTGGTAACCTGAGTTTCACCCAGGTGGCCGAACTGAGTGACCAGGTAGCCGTCTATCTGCGAGAGGGCCTGGGGCTAGCTGCAGGCGACCGCATAGCCGTCCAGCTACCCAACAGCCTCTCCTACCCGCTCTGGGCCTTTGGAACGCTCAAGGCGGGCTGTGTGCTGGTCAATATGAACCCGCTCTACACCGCCCCTGAGATGGTACACCAACTCAACGACAGCGGTGCCCGTGTGCTGGTCATTGTGGATCTCTTTGCCGATAAGCTCCCCGCTGTGCTCGCCCAAAGCAAGGTTGAGCATGTGGTACTGGTGCGTATCACCGATCTCTTTCCAGCCCTGATCGGCTTCATCGCCTACAACGTGATGAAGTACTGGAACCGGATCATCCCACCGTGCAGCGTAGCGGTGACGAGTGGCATCGAAGCCCTGGCCCGTGGTGCCACCCTGATGCGTGAGCGCAACGTTGATCCCGCCACCTACACCGCTGGGCTCGGCCCCTCCACCCTCGCGGCGCTCCAGTATACCGGTGGCACCACCGGGGTGAGCAAGGGCGCCATGCTCTCCCACGGAAACTTGCTGGCAAACGTGGCCCAGATCGAGGATCGGGTTGCTGGTAGCGTACAGCATGGCAAAGAGACCGCTCTGGCGGTCCTGCCGCTCTACCACATCTTCGCCTTTACCGCCAACCTCCTCTACTTCTTCCACGCTGGTGCGCGCAATATCCTGGTTGCCAGCCCACGCCCCCTCTCGAACCTGCAGCGTGCCTTCGAAAACTACCCTATCTCCTGGGTCCCCGGCGTCAATACCCTCTTCAACGGCCTGCTCAACGAAGAGTGGTTTCGTGACTACCCTCCGCCCCAGTTGAAGGGCAGCATTGCTGGTGGCACGGCACTCCACACCGCTGTCGCTGAGCGTTGGCAGGAGGTAACTGGGACGCCTGTTGTAGAGGGCTACGGTTTGACGGAGAGCTCGCCTGTTGTGACCCTCAACCCTTCCGCAGGCTATCGAACGGGAAGCATTGGTCAGCCCGTCATCGGCACCCAAGTGCGCCTGCTCGACCCACTCGGAGATCCGGTTGGGTCCGGGGAAGCTGGTGAACTGGCGGTTCAGGGTCCTCAGGTTATGCTAGGGTACTGGCAGCAGCCTACCGAGACCACGAAGGTGCTCCGTGATGGTTGGCTCCTGACCGGTGATATCGCGGTCTGGGATAGCGACAACTTCTTACGTGTTGTCGACCGGAAGAAGGATCTGATTCTGGTCAGCGGCTTCAACGTCTATCCCAACGAGGTTGAGGATTGTATCGCGAAGCTACCCGGCGTGAGCGAAGTAGCCGTGGTGGGCATTCCCGATAGTCGGGCCGGCGAACAGGTCAAGGCCTACCTCGTCCTTAAGCCAGGGGTGAGTCTGAGTGCAGAGCAGGTACGCGAACACTGCCGCCAGAGCCTGACCACCTACAAGATCCCACGCCAGGTTGAGTTTCGCTCCGAGCTACCCAAGACGAATGTAGGTAAGGTACTCCGGCGAGCGCTCCGTGATGCAGAGAAACAGCGCATCCATGAGGAGAGCGCTGTAGCGGTAGAGGGAGGATCGCGTGGTTAGTCAGACCGAGCAACTGCTCCTGGCCCTGATGATCGGGGTCATCATGCTAGGGATGGGAGCCTCTCTCACGTGGCGTGACTTCCGTCGCGCCTTTAAACGTCCACAGGCCATTCTGATCGGCTTTGCCTCCCAGTATGGGTTTATGCCCCTGATTGGCTTCCTCCTGGCGGTGACCCTCAACCTCCCACCGGCACTGGCGATTGGCCTTATTCTGATCGCGAGTATGCCTGGTGGTTCGACCTCGAATATCTTTACCTACTTCTCAAAGGGTGATCTGGCGCTCAGTGTGAGCATGACCACCTTCTCGACCCTGGCAGCCTTCGTGATGACCCCACTGGCTATCTTCATCTACGGATCGCGCTTCATCACCAGCGAGATCAGTGTAGGGATGGGGAGTGTGATCAGCGGCTTGGTGGTGATGCTCATCCCCGTCCTGATTGGAATGTTCATTCGCCGCCGTAATGCGAATGTCGGCGCAGTACTGGAGATGATGGGTGGCATCCTCGGCGTCGTGATTATCCTAGCCCTGATTGCGCTCTGGGTCCCACGCAATGCCGGCCTCCTCGCCGAGACCTCCTGGCAGGTCTACGTTGCGGCAATTGGCATTGGGGCGTTTGGCTTTCTCTTTGGCTTCATCGCCAGCTTCTCTGCCCGTCTCGGTCTCCGCCGCGCCGCGACGATCTCCCTCGAGACGGGCATCCAGAATGGTCCTTTGGCCCTCTCGATTGTGCTCCTCAGCTTCTCAGGCCCCATCGCTGATCAGATCGTCTTCATCCCAGTACTCTACTCACTCTTCATCGTCATCATCTCCTCGATCGTCACCATCTTCTACCGCCGCATGAACGAGCGCCTAGAGCAGCGCTCGGTTACGCTCCTCTAGGCGCTGGCATGGTTGGGGTACCGGTTCACTACGCGGGTGAGTCAGCGGGGCGGCCAAGGTTAGGGTCGCCCCGCCGATCGGCTCCTAGCGCACCGTAGCGCCCGACACCTCACCATCCGCGGTAATGGCGGTAACGCGCTGCAACCCACTATAGGCCACCGCACAGAGCTCCACCTCCAGCACGGCCCCTGGGGCAAGATGGCGAGCACTCCCCTGGGCGAGCGCGTGGTTGATGTTCGTCTGCGTAGTTGTCCACGGCTCCAGCGCAATGTTATAGGTACGACCAAACCATGGCGAGCCCCACGCACCACCATAGACCTGCCAGAACCAGATCGCGCTAAAGACATCGGTCGGCCAGGCCATACCAAAACCTACCCCACGACGTCTATTCGTCAGCGCATACCACCCCGCCTCAAGCTCATTCAAGAAGACCGTGTCGTGCGTGCGCACCTCGGGGGGCGGGATCATGCTCATGTCGATCAGTTGACCATCACGTCCGGGCACGTGGGGCCACTGGTAGCCCTCACCGGGTTGGTAGCGATGGTTCGGCTGCACATCGGTGGTGATGACGCGCGCCCCGGGGAGATCTACCACACAACTATCATCGAGGAAGGGCGGACCGAAGGCCGGATGGTGGCCCCAGACGATCTCAGTCGCCTCTTGCCCCTCATTCACCAGCCGCTCACGAATCTGCAGCACCGGTCGGCCACTCAGCAGCGTGAGCCACTTCTCCACAAAGATCGGGCTGCGGTAGGCCCGTGCCTGCAGGTGCAGGGTAACCCGCTCGGGCGTATCCTCAACTAGACGATACTCCCACGGCATAAGCGCAAACTCACCGTGAACGCCGAAGTGCGTTCCCGCATAGTTCGCGGCAACACCACCAGTCGGGAGACACTCCTGCCAACCACCGGGGTAGTAGTCGAGGAACGCACCCTCTGGTCGCGCTACCGTAGGGATAAAGGTAGCCGGGTTACGTACCCCATGGGGCGAGCGCCACATGAAATCGGTATCGGTCGGCTTGTGCAGGAACTCGATGATATCACTCCCCTTGTCGGCCAGGATCGTGACGCGGATCAGTTCATTCTCCAGCGTGACCGTACGCAGTCCACGGTAGAGATACTCGGTCGCCCGACAGCCAAAGTTACGTTCATTAGTGTAGTTTGTCCAGATCATAGCCTACTCCATAACAGATAGCGGGTGACTCCCATTGTAGATCAGGCGCCCCATCTTGCAAACAACCGCCCACGAACGGGGGTGGTAGTGTGGCAGTGGTATAATGCTTTGCCGTCGTCGGCAATCCCCTTTGCTGCAAGCCAGCCTGACCATTCGACGGGAGGCGTGGAGGGCAAGGCCCGCTACAAAAAATCCAACCTAACCCTGGTAGCGCCAGGCCGTCACGCCAGCGCAGCCGACCTTGAAACATCCCATCCGGGAGGCGTGGAGGGCAAGGCCCGCTACAAAAAATCCAACCTAACCCTGGTAGCGTCAGGCCGTCACGCCAGCGCAGCCGACCTTGAAACATCCCCTAGGAATAGACAGTTCATGACAACCTTTAGCGAACTTGGGCTTGGCGAGAAGATCCTGATCGCCCTACGCGAACTTGGCTACGATGAGCCGACCCCTATTCAGGCTCAGGCCATCCCTGCCATGCTCGGCGGACGTGATCTGATCGCGCACGCCCAGACTGGAACCGGCAAAACTGCCGCCTTCGCCCTCCCCATCCTTACCCGCCTGAGCACGGAACTTGTGCCCCAGGTGCTCGTGCTAACCCCCACCCGCGAACTCGCCATGCAGGTGGCTGAAGCGATTTTTCGTTATGGCAAGCACACTGCTGCACGGGCTATTCCCATCTACGGTGGTCAACCGATAGAGCGTCAGCTCCGTGCCCTTGCCCGCGGTGTACAGATTGTGGTCGGCACCCCCGGCCGGATCATGGATCACATGCGGCGGGGAACGCTCAGCCTGGATGCGATCACCACCGTGGTGCTCGACGAAGCTGACGAGATGCTCGATATGGGCTTCGCTGAGGATATCGAGTATATTTTCCAGCAGACTCCCACGACACGACAGACCACCCTCTTCTCGGCAACCATGCCCACGGCGGTATTCGATCTAGCCATGCGCTACACGCGCAACCCCCAGCACCTGAGCGTAGTTAGCGAACAGCTTACCGCACCACGTACCCGCCAGGTCTACTACGAGGTGAATCCTCGCGAGAAGTTGGACGCCCTCTGTCGCGTCCTCGATGTGGAGACACCAAGCTCGGCCATGATCTTCTGCCGTACCCGTGCTGAGGCAGACCACCTCGGCGAGAGCTTGCAAGGTCGTGGCTACCTTGCAGAGGTGATCCATGGAGATTTGAGCCAGGCCATGCGTGAGCGCGTGATGAAGCGCTTTCGCGAAGGCCAGGCTGAGCTCCTGGTTGCGACGGATGTTGCTGCACGCGGCTTAGACATCCCTGATGTGACTCACGTCATCAACTACGACGTTCCAGGCGACCCAGAGAGTTACGTTCATCGTATTGGGCGAACTGGGCGCGCAGGGCGTGCTGGTCTAGCCATTTCACTCATTACCTCCCGTGAGCGCCGTCAACTTCAGATCATCGAGCGGGCCACACGCTCGCGCATTCAGCGTTTGAAATTGCCCTCACTGGCCGACATCGCCGCACGCCGACGCGAGGCATTCCGTGAGGCCCTGCGTGAGGTGCTTGAAGCAGGAGACCTCGATCCCTACGTGCTTATGGTTGAAGAGATGGCCGAGAATCACGAACTGGTCGACCTCGCCGCAGCTGCATTTAAGCTCCTGCTCAACGAGGTTGAACAGGAGGAGACCCTCGTTTCGGTTGAGGGAGATGGTGCCGGTGTTGAGCCCGGCATGACTCGTCTCTTCCTTGATGTGGGTCGCTCCAACCGTATCCGACCTGCCGATATTGTGGGCGCCATTGCCAACGAAGTCGGTATCCCGGGGAAACAGATTGGGGCTATTGACATCTACGATCGCTTCGCCTTCGTCGAGGTGCCCAACGACATGGCTCAGCGCGTTATGCGTGGTCTGATGAACGTTAGTCTACGTGGTAAACTGGTGAATGTCTCACTGGCCAAGCCAACGGATCGGTCAGGGACTCCCAGTCGCTGACCATGGTAGGGATGCCTCAGACTCTTTTGAGCGTTCGGCAGGAGGTGTGGGTGGCGAAGCACTCCCTCCTCCCCCGACAGAGGGAGGGGCTTGCCCCACACGGTATGCGGAGAGGTATTGAAATATGCCGGAAGTGACCAATTCGGCACTTGATCACCCATTCCGCTCATACAGCTGTAACCATTTTGCGGTATGATGGAGGAGTGGATCTACTACCCGACGAGCCCGTACACCGCAGTACGCGTCGGACAGTACTCGATGGAGTCGCGCTGGACTGGATATCGGAGCGGATCAGTCACACGTTGCGTATGTATCGCCCGACCCCGGGGTAGGTATGGCCCCTGACTGAACTGATATCCACAGAAAGGACGCTACTGTGGTTGATATTGACCTGGAGGCCTTAAGCATCCCAGAACTAGAGCGCCTGCGTGACGCGGTGAACCAGCGACTATTACAACTGCGCTACAGCAACCGCCACACCCTCCCAGAGCTCTTGCGTATGCTTGAGGAGCTCAAGGGGGTACTGAACGATCAGGGAAAGCAGTGGCGTTCGCTTGAACGCTGGCAGTGGATGGATGGTCAAATTCGCTTCTGGCTCAATCCCACCGATCAAGTTCAGTATCAGTCTGGCTGGTACACGATTGATGAACTGCTGCAATGGTCTAGAGACAGCGGCCCGGTCATCGTCCGTGATGAGGAAGCGTTGGACGAAGGTGAGACCTGGACCCAGGTTGACGGGGTTCGTATTCGCTGGCTTCCTGACGGGACGATGCAGCGCGAGAGTTAACACAACAACCCCACGGGGGTACTATCCCTCCGTGGGGTTGTTGTGGGATCGCCCTACGCTGATCAGGGGCGTCGTTCGACCAGTAGGCAGATGGCGGTGCGCTCCTGATCGTCAATAGAGACTTCAAGGAACGAAGGCATGCATGTGATCGCGATGCCATCATCCTGGAGGTAGCTGTGTGCGATCGCGATAGCCTTAACTGCCTGGTTAACCGCCCCTGCACCAACCGCCTGAATCGTTGCCGTGGCTCCACTCCGGATTACTCCGGCCACAGCCCCCGCAATGGCGGCTGGTCGTGAGCGCGATGCAACCTTGAGGAGGGTGTTAGCTGGTGCGACAAAGCGCTCGCGTGCCAGCCCCCCGTGGGTCTCCTCGACGGTCAGTGATGGCTCCTGGTTGCTCATTCTGCTGCTCCTTGCGACTGAAGGTGCTCGAGTTCCATTTTGCAACTTCATCAGTGTACGCGCAAAGAGCCACTTGGTATGCCAGGGAAAACCTGACAAGCCATGCGCCTCCTACCGGGTGAGCTCCTGGAGTTGGGTGAGATCGGTGAGAATGATCGTATCATCCTCAACCCGAATCATCCCCGCCTCGCGCATATCCCCCAGGGCTTTGGTCACCGTCTCACGGTACGATCCGATCATCTCGGCGAGCTGCTGGTGCGTATAGCGCACAACAACCGGCTGGGTCTCTGCCTGCGGTGAGGGCAGTACCGTGAGATTGAGCAGTACGCTCGCCAGGCGCTGTGGTACGCTCTTGAAGGCAATATCGGCCAGTTTACGCTCCATCGCCCGTAAGCGCCGCCCCATTAACTCCATCAGAGTGATAGTCACCTGTGGATGGTGCTCGATGATCTGCTGCAATCTGGTGCGGGCAATCGTACCAATCTCGCACTCACTCATCGTCTCGGCAAAGGTGTCGTAGCGACCTGGTCCCACAAGCGCCATCTCACCAAAGATCGCCAACGGCTCAAGCAGCATGAGCGTGAGTATACGCCCTTCAGCCGAGAGTTTGTAGACGCGCACACGGCCCACACGCAAGAGGAAGATCTGCTCACCATGGTCATGGGGTGCAAACAGAATCTGCCCCGAGCTATAGCTCTGATAGGCGAGCGACTGCTCAATCTCAGCTCGCGTGGTCTGATCAAGCTCGCCGAAGATATCCACGCTGCGATTCATGAGGCCGCCTTACGAGCTTGGTACGCTCACTCAGTTACGCACCCTGTCGGATAAACCGTGTTCCACCGGTGTGAAAACCAGCCAGATTGGTGATACGCGCCGAATACGCACCAGCAGCGAGTGCCTGTAGAGCAGCACGGACCTTGGGTACCATACCGCCACTAATCGCACCACGCGCAATGGCTGCATCGGTTGCCGCCACATCGAGTTCGGGAACTACCTGATCGTTGAGAATGACGCCAGACACATTACTGATAAAGAGCAGTTCGGCACCTTCGAGGGCTGCAGCAATTGCCTGGGCGACCATATCCGCATTGATGTTATAGCTTAGTCCGTCTTCCAAACCTAGGGCTACAGGGGCAAAAACCGGTAACCAACCCTGGTTCAGCATGGCTCGTATCGCCAGCTGATCAACGTCGGTGACGATACCGACCCTGCCGAGATCGGCCCCATTCGGGCGGTAGGGGTGGCAGCGTAGGAGGGCAAGATCGATCCCACTAAGACCGATTGCACGTACCCCAGCAGCAAGCAGGCGTGCCACCACACGCTTGTTAATCGTTCCACAGACTACTTGCTGCATGATTGCCATAGCCTCAGGTGAGGTAACCCGCAAACCTTCAATGAAGCTGACAGGTAGCTGCTCGCGATCAAGTGCGGCACTAATCTCACGCCCGCCGCCGTGAACCAGCACGATTGGCCCAGCGAACGCCGCCACGGCACTACTAAGCCCAGCCAGAAAGGTTGGGTCGTCAATCTCGTTCCCACCTACTTTAACCACCGTTATGCGCTGCACAGTAACCCCATACAATTACGGGAAGCATCGAGGGCAAAGCCCTCCGCAAAAGTTCTAAGCCAACCGCGCGACCGTCAAACGGTCACACTGGCGCAGCCAACATTGAGCTAAGCCTCAACGCTCAAGCTTATACGGAACACTGACCACCGTCTGCCCCTTCCGAAACATCAGCGCAGTACGGAGAAGGAGGCCAGTCTGATTGTGGAGCAGGTGCTCCCACCATCGTGACGGAATGAACTCAGGGAGTACGATGAGGAGATGGTCATCACGGTAGTGGCCTTCCATCTCATCGATATACTTGAGCAGGGGCGTGATGAGCGAGCGGTAGGGCGACTCGAGGATGACGAGCGGCACATTACAGCCCCATTCGCGCCAGCGTGTGTGCATCCTCTCGGCATGCTCCGGCTCCAGGTTCACGTAGACTGCGGTAACATTATCGGGGGCTAGTGATTTAGCCAGTTCAAGCGCCGGTAGCGTGCCCTTGTGGATGCCACTGACGAGCACAATCGCCGTCAGACGGCGCACCGATCGTGGTCGTACAGCCGTCGTGAGCGAGAGTTGGTCGGCAACACGCTGGTAGTGGCGATGGATCGTCTGGAAACTGATCACCAGGATCGGAATCAGCATCAGGACGAGCCATGCACCATGGGTGAACTTTGTCACACCCAAAACCACCATTACGGTCGCCGTGAGCATTGCGCCCGTACCACTAATCAGAATGCTGCGCTGCCAACCCGGAGATTGGAGCCGTAGGTGGCGGCGGACCATGCCTGTCTGTGAGATGGTGAAGGAGATGAAGACCCCAACCGCATAGAGGGGGAGGAGGGCGATCTCATTGGCCTGGAAGATTACCACGAGGAGAGCCGAGCAGAGACCAAGCACGAGGATTCCGTTTGAGAAGACGAGCCGATCGCCACGTGAGGCAAACTGGCGTGGCAGAAAGCGATCCCGCGAGAGGAATGAAGCGAGCCGCGGAAAGTCGGCGAAGGCAGTGTTTGCCGCAAGTACCAGGATCAGTGCCGTAGCGATCTGGATGAAGGTGTAGGCCGGACCAACCCCAAAGACGGTGCGCGCCACCTGGGAAATGATCGTCTCATGGGTGAGCTCATTCGGCACCGCACCATGCAGGTGAGCCAGGTAGGTGATGCCGATGAACATCGTCACCAGAATGATCACCATCGTGGTGAGCGTTGCAGCGGCGTTCTTCGCTTCAGGTGGTCTGAATGCTTGGACACCATCACT
Source organism: uncultured Chloroflexota bacterium (assembly GCA_903915775.1). Lineage (GTDB taxonomy): Bacteria > Chloroflexota > Chloroflexia > Chloroflexales > Chloroflexaceae > Viridilinea. Next base: position 15,629 of record CAIWUD010000158.1, read on the forward strand.
GATCGCCTCTATTCCGGTGAGTGCAGTGCAACCGGCCGCAAAGGCGCGGAGCAGGAGCCAGAGCCCAATCGCCTGACTGGCATGAATCTCTGGCGGGATTGGGTGCACCACCGGCTCGGCACCAAACATAGCGTCACGGATCAGGGCAAAGGTGATCATCGCCAAGATACTGGTGATGAAGGCGTAGGTGGGAATAGCAAAGATCGCACCGCTCTCTTTGGTTCCCCGTAAGTTGGCCAGGCTGACAATGGCAATACAGACGAGTGCCAGTGGTACAGCCAGATGACGGAGTTCGGGGTAGCCCCATGTGCCGGCCAGTGAAGTGATGGCGGCCACGCCTGCGGAGATACTGACCGCGACCGTCAAGACGTAGTCGATCAGTAACGCCCCCGCCGCTACCAGCGCAGGCAGTTCGCCCAGGTTCTCGCGTGCAACCGTGTAAGCCCCCCCGCCCTGCGGGTAAGCATGAATCGTCTGCCGGTATGAGATACCCACCATGACCAGGAGGATCGCGACGGCGGCGCCAATGATCAGCGAGTTACTCAGTGCAGCAATACCACCGAGAATGAGTACCGCAAGGATGGCCTCAGTAGCGTAAGCGACCGATGAGAGTGCATCTGAAGAGAAGACCGCCAGGGCCGTAAAGCGACTGAGCCGCTCCTCATGCTGCTGCTCGGTCGCAATAGGCTTTCCGATCAGCAGACGTTTGAACGATGAGGCCATACATGTCCTCTGAGCCTACAGAAAAACCACTGACGCAGGAGGAAGCATCAGCGGTTCACAGGAGAGTATCTGATGGATGCGTGGGTCCATGCCTGATCCACGTTGCAGATCCTAGCACTGTTACCACCTACTGTCAATATCGACTCTGGTAGCACTTCCTGCAGCCACGGTGAAGTTTTCCTCTATTATAGGTGTTTGGGATGGTTCTCTATTGGCTACGCCAGCTTGACCGTCTGGCGGTAGCAAGGCTGGGTTAGACTCTTTCGCGGAGGGCTGCGCCCTCCGCACCTCCCGCACCAAAGCTGGGTTAGACTCTTTCGCGGAGGGCTGCGCCCTCCGCACCTCCCGTACATCAGTGAAGGAAAGCAACCGTGAATCAGCAACCCGAACCACCCTCCTGGCACCTGGAGACCAAACTGGTCCATGCTGGCGAGCGCACCACTACACCAAAGGCCACACCAACGACCACGCCGATCTATACGACGACGACCTACCTCTACCCGAGTCTGGCCGATCTCGATGCGGCGTTTGCCACTGGTGAGGGGTACCTCTACACACGGTATGGCAATCCGACTGTCACTGCACTTGAGCAAGCAATCACCATAGCTGAAGCGGGACGAGGTGCAGTTGCCTACGGCTCGGGGATGGCCGCCCTCCATGGGGCACTGCTGGCCGCAGCAACACCACGTGGCGAAACCGCACCTCGTCCGGGTCTGATCCTCGCTGCCCGTGATCTCTACGGCTCAACCATGGTGCTCCTCGAAGAGCTCTTCGCCGCTCGTGGTACCCCGGTCGTCTATGCCGATCTCTGTGACCCGGATGCGGCTGCCGAGGCCATTGCCACGCACAAACCAGCACTCCTCCTCGTTGAGACCCTCTCCAACCCGCTGCTACGGGTGGCGCATGTGGCCGAGCTTGCCGCGCACTGCCGTGCGGTCGGTGCTCGCCTCGTTGTCGACGGAACGCTCACGACGCCGATTCTGCTGCGCCCACTCAGCCTTGGTGCCGATCTCGTCGTGCATAGTGCAACGAAATATCTGGGTGGTCACGGTGATGTCGCTGGTGGGCTCGTGGTCGCACGGAGTAGTCTTCTTCTGGCCAATCTGGTGCGTCAGTCCCGTCTGCTTGGCGCAAGCCTCGGCCCCTTTGAAGCCCAGCAGATCCTGCGTGGCATGAAGACCCTCGCCCTACGTATGGAGCGTCAGTGTGCGAATGCGCACCGTATCGCTCATTTTCTGGCAGAGCACGCCGCGATCAGCACCGTCTACTACCCCGGCCTCGCTACACATCCGGGCCACGCCCAGGCGCAGCAGAGCTTCGGTACACACGCTGGTGCACTGGTAAGTTGCGAACTGCGTGGTGGCCCATCGGCTGTCGCACCGTTCGTTGATGCCCTACGCCTCTTCCTGCCAGCTACCACCCTCGGCGATATCTACAGCCTCGTGAGCGTACCGGCTCTTGCTTCACACCGCGAACTTACGCCGCTCCAACGTGCTGAGCGTGGGATCAGCGACTCACTCGTGCGCCTCTCGATCGGGATTGAAGCCGCTGAAGATCTGATCGCCGATCTCGCTCAGGCGCTGGCATGAGTGAGATCGGCGCTGTCGGAAGGCGCAGCCAACTTCTCATCCGAGATAACCGAGGGAGACGGCCAGGGAACCGAGGCCCAATAGCAGCCCCAAGCCACATGCATCGGTTGCAGTGGTGACCAGCAGTGAGGAGGCCAGGGCCGGATCAATCTTGAGCGCCTTGAAGAGGAGCGGGAAAACGACCCCAGCGAGAGCTGCAAGCACCAAGTTACCGAGCATCGCCAGACCAACCACCAGCCCGAGGGCCCAACTCCCTTGCCAGAGGAAGCCAATCAGACCAGCCAGGAGCCCAATGATCAACCCATTCCCAACCCCGATCAGGAGTTCGCGCAGCAGGGTGTGACGTGTAGTAGCGAAACTGACCGTACCCAGGGCGAGTGAGCGTACCATGAAGGTCAGTGTCTGTCTCCCAGCGCTACTACCCTGGTTGGCAACCATCGGCATGAAGGCTGCGAGTATGGCTACCTGAGCAAGCACCGCCTGAAAAGAGCTTGCCACGATCGCTACGAGTAGCGCCGGTAGCAGCCCAATGGCAAGCCAGACGATGCGATCACGGAGCGTGCGACTGATCGGTCGGCTGAGATCCTCAGTTCGACTAATACCCGCTAGGTGGAACATATCCTCCGTCGCCTCGTCCTGCACACTCTCCAGGAGCTCTGTCGCATGGAGGCTGCCCACCAGACGCCCCTCCGCATCAAGCACGGGGAGGGCAATAAACCCCGACTCGGCGAGCAGGTGAGCCTGCTTTTCAGGCTCCATACCGGCGGGTAAGCTCACCACCTCACGGCTCATCAACGTATCAATCCGCGTCTCGGGGCGCGCAGTAACGATCTGACGCAGGCTGAGCACACCGACCAGGTGATCCTCGGGGTCGGTGACAAAGAGATAGTAGACGCTCTCATCACCAGGACGCATCATGCGCAGGGCATCGATCACGCTCTGCGTAGTGGCATGTTGAGGAAAACTTAGGGCAGGCGCGTAAGCGAGCCGTGCGTTGGCCAGGGCTGCGCGATGGTAGCGGGGGCGGATATCTGCATGGCGTAGGAGATCGCGGCCGGGGGCGGTGTGGATCGCGTTCATCGGTTCCTCCTGAGTAGTACAAGAGCCACGCAATGGCTAGCGCGGCCGAGCCTGAGGAAAATCCGATGTGACTTTTGCTGCCGTGGCCTCACGCTACGAGGGGAACGGGGGATGTCTGCTGGGTGGGCAGCAATAGCAAACCCCCGGCGAGAGTTTGCCGGGGGTTGAGTGGAGCACTACCTGTGCCCCTCTTTAACTGGCACAGGTCAGCCTCAGCAACAACTCATCCACGACCGGCAGCGCACAGCGCATGCGACACAGCGGATTCAGGCGATTGTGTTGATGACTGCCTTCCATAGTTCCTTGTACGAACGCACCTGCGACCGCAGCAGGACGTTCGTTGTCCTCAAGCGCTGCGTGATCAGCCTCAACTGCTTCTCGTGTCTCCAGGCGCACGATGTGGGCCAGCGCATCTAGGCCCGCACAGAGTATAATTCGCCCGGTGCACGGTGTCAAATGGAGCGCTTCTCCCCAAACATCTCCGCTCTACCACATATGCTATACTGCGTCGCACCCTGATTGATAGGCCAGAGGAACCATGCCGACGGCACTGCGTATCGGATCGGATCGTATCGGTTCTACTTCTACTCCTACGATTGTGGGGAACCGCGCCACATGCATGTCGATCACGGTAACCTGAGCGCGAAGCTCTGGTTGGATCCAGACGTGCGGGTCGCCGACAATCATGGCTATAGTCGGCGCGAGTTACGGGACATCGAACGGATCGCCCGCGAACATTTGGAGCAACTGCGCGATGAATGGGACAGCTTCCGCACCAGTTCTGACGGCGCCACCGAGAGCCGTCCATGTTAGCGTTAGCGATGACACCTTGACCGTGGATCTCGAAGATGGCCGCACGATTGCCGTTCCGATCGGGTGGTTTCCGCGTTTAGCTTATGGCACAGCGCCTGAACGTGAACATGTGCAGATTGCGGGCGCGGGCTTTGGTCTGCATTGGCCCGATCTCGATGAAGATATCGGCGTCGAAGGGCTGCTCCTGGGAAAAAAATCGCTGGAGAGTCCGACATCATTCGCACGTTGGCTCGCACGGCGACGAGCAGAGCAACAGCCCTAGGTACCACCAGCATACGCGAGGTATGGGAAGGCACAGCCCTCCACAAGCACTCGGTGGCAGCCGTCACGGCTAGAAACTACCCAGATCGATGGGGCGGTAACGCTCAGCAGCGCTCTGAGCCGCAGCCTCCTCGGCATCGCTCCAAGGGACTGGCTCGAGCATGACCCCATGCTGCTGGGCGAGCACATCGGCAAAAGTGGCCATCAGCAGCGCCGGCTCTGGAACGAGCGGTAAGAGCTCGTCCAGGCCAACCACACGTGCTGCAAGAGCCCTACTCGTTGCGCTTCGCTCCTCGTCGGTGAGGCGGAGCAGTGCAGTCAGGGCCTCACCGGGCCAGGTGCTGTAGAGACCAACCTGAAAGAGCGCCCCGGCCCGCCGCCGGATCTGTGAGAAGCCGACCAGCTTGCGCCCACCAACAATGACCTCGTAGGGCGAACGACCACCGAAACAGGCTCTGCGTACGCGATCATCTGTGGCGAGGGTGTCAGTTCGTGCAGTCGGAACGGGCACTAACTCAACGGCGCTCAGCCCCAACCTAGTCAGCACCTCAACCCAGGCCGCACCAAGCCAGGCGTAGGAACTGGTGATATCAGTGCGGTAGAGGGGATGATCTGGTGGTAGCGCGAGATCCTGCATGAGCAGGCCAGGTACGAAGAGCACCGCTGTGCCTCCGGAAGCGCGGCGGTGCAGGTTCACCCCGGTCTGGCGCAGCGCCGCACTATCCACCTCACCGAGGCGCTGACCTGAACCGATGACGAGAGCCCGTTGCGTCGCACCGTACCAGCGCACTGCCGGCCGCCCCGTCGTGAGCATGCCCGTCAGGAGGGCCTCTCCGCGTGCCAACTCATCGTCAGCCTTCGCTGCACTGTACGGGAGCAGCCGCCAGATCTGCGCAGATTCGCCCATCAACCGCTCCGGCTCGGCTGCTGTATCGGTAGGCAGAGGAGCGACAGGAGGGCGATTATGCCGTAGAGCAGGGCGATGGCGAGAAAGATTCCCCGTAGGTCGAGGAGCAGCACAACCGCAGCACCAACAATCGGTGCGAGCGATCGGGCACCTGACATGATCGCGTTATCGATGCCGTAGATCGCACCTTCACTCCCCCCGCCCGTATAGTGGCTCAGGAGCGCACTGATTGAGGGTGTCACTCCACCCCACGCCGCCCCCGCCAGGAGTTGCAGCAAGAGGAGTTGCCAGGGTGAGTTGACCAACGGGTGTACCAGGTAGAGTAGTGCGCCCACCGTCGTGCAGCCGATCAACACCCTCCGATGCCCCTTCTGGTCGCCCAGGCGCCCAAAGAAGATGGCCGTCGTGAGACTAGCCGCCGAGGCGCTGCCCACAATCAGTCCGGTGAAGGTGGCAATATGGTCGCTGCTATGCATCAGGGAGGTGATGAAGAGCGGTGCAAAGGGGATGAGCATCGTATTCGCTAGGCTGCCGAGAAAGCGTAGGCTATACGTTAGGGACATGCTCGGCGTGGTCATAATCGTACGCCAACTGCTCAGCATGCTCTGACGCGGACGCTCAGCCCCTCCCGTAGGTCGCTTATCACGCCGTACACCAAAGGTAACGAGCAGGCCGGCGAGGAGCAGGAGCGACGCGGTTAGGATGAAGGGCAGCCGATAGCCAAAGGCATCGGCCAACACCCCACCAACGAGGGGCCCCAGGGCGATCCCTGTCCAGAGACCCATCTGGAGGGTGCCCATCGCGTAGCCTAGACGATCGCGAGGTGCCTCGGTTGCAACAAGGGCATTGGCTGCCGAGAGTGTACCCGTAAACATCCCCTGTACGGCACGCACCAGGGCAAGCTCCTCGGCTGAGCGCACAAAAGCCATGAGGAGGAGGAGGATTGCTCCCGAGAACATCGCTCGCTCGAGCATCAACTTGTGGCCAAAACGATCCGAGAGTGCGCCCCAGATCGGTGAGGAGATCGCCATCGTGAGCGCCTGCCCACTGAAGACCACGCCTGCCCAAAACTCGATGCTCATCCCGGTCTGCGTACCAAGCTCGGCTACGTAGAGGGGCAGAAAGGGGAAGATGATCGCAAAGCCTAGTGCCGAGATGAGTTGGGCCGCGAACATGATCCAGAGGGTTGTTTGCCAGCGTTGTGTAGCCATCAGTGCGCCATGAAGTGTTCAAGCCGGTCGATGTCGTCCAGAGCGAGCCACTGGAGCATAGCCCGCTGCACGCCGGCTGCAGCGTACGCATCCAACTGTGCACGAACTTCAGATGGCGTTCCCACCACCATTCCCCGGGCAATCAACGCCTCACGATCGCGGCCGGCGAGCTGGTTACGCAGATCAGCTTCATCACGACCATAGACCATGCCCAGCATCAGCGAACGGCGTACAGAACTAGGTGTACGCCCACGGGCTACTAGGAGCGTATCGAGCTCATGGTTCAACTCGGCAAAGCGAGCCGGAGTGATGTAGACGCCATTCCACTCATCGGCGTAGCGTGCTGCGAGGGGCAGCGTACGTTTTGGCCCGTTACCACCGATCACGATTGGTGGACCACCGGGGCGCTGAGGACGTGGAAGTAGAATCGCCTCATTGAGCCGGTAGTAGCTGCCCTGAAAACTGATGGGTGTATCACTGCGGAGCAGCCCAGTAATTACTTCAAGCCCCTCAGCAAAACGGTCGAAGCGTGGACCAACATCCAGAAGCTCAAAGCCGAAGTTGGTATGTTCACGTACCTGCCAACCTGCGCCCAGGCCAAGCTGCAATCGCCCGCCCGCGAGGTCGTCAACTGCAGCGGCCATACGCGCTAACATCGTTGGTTCGCGGAATGAGAGTGGTGAGACGATCGGGCCAAACTCGAGCCGCGAGCTGTTGCAGGCTAGCCAGGTGAGCGAAACCCAGAGCTCGAGCGAATCTTTGTCGGGTGGGTTAGCGTTGGTGTAGTGGTCGGAACGGTAGAGCCCGGCAAAGCCAAGCTCCTCGGCAGCGCGGGCCAGTCGCTGCCAGCGCTCCCAGGTCAGACCATCCTGACCCTCGATCATAAGTGCGAGATCCATCGCTGTTTCTCCAAGGTGGCATGCTTCAAGCAAGCACGGCCATGGTACGGGAGGCGCAGAGGGCTTCGCCCCCTTAAAGAATTGGAGCGTGGGCGTCTTACCCACGCAGAGGTGCCGGGCTGTTTCAGCGAACCGGCTGTTGGGGCAACCCCCCGTGGTTGCCCTGCTGTTCGCTTCCCCCAAACGTGAATAGGCACCCCCTGAGGGCTTCGCCCCCTCGACGAAAGCTGCTATAGTATAGCGCAGGAATGCAAGCGGCCGATCGCGCCTAGTTGTGGTTCGCCAAGGGCTTCGACGAGGCGGAACGGGCTACTGTGTGCGATCTGACCCTACGCCCATCCAGCCTGATACGCTCAAGGAAGGTCTATGCGTCGAGTAACTATCGGCATGGTGCAGCTCCGTTGCACCGACGACAGCAGTAAGAACATGGCCGCTGCAGTGGCCGGGATACGTGAAGCAGCGGATCAGGGGGCACAGATCATCTGCCTACCCGAACTCTTTCGCTCCCTCTACTTCTGTCAGAGCGAAGATCATCGCCACTTTGCCCTCGCCGAACCAGTGCCGGGGCCGTCAACCGCACGCTTCAGTGACCTCGCCCGCGAGCTTGGCGTCGTGATTATCGCGAGCCTGTTTGAGCGGCGTGCCCCTGGTCTCTACCATAATACGACGGCTGTGCTCGACGCTGATGGGAGCTACCTGGGTAAGTATCGTAAGATGCACATCCCTGATGATCCCCTCTTCTACGAGAAGTTCTACTTTACACCGGGTGATCTTGGTTTTCAGGTCTTTGCTACGCGCTACGGACGCATTGGCGTGCTCATCTGCTGGGACCAGTGGTACCCCGAAGCCGCCCGTCTCACGGCCATGCGTGGCGCTGAACTGCTCTTCTACCCAACGGCTATCGGTTGGCATCCCTCCGAGAAGGCAGCCTATGGCCGTGCTCAGCACCAGAGTTGGGAGTTGATCCAGCGCTCCCATGCCGTCGCGAACGGCTGTTACGTGGTCAGTGTCAACCGTACCGGTCACGAGGGCGACACCTCGGGTGGCATTGAGTTCTGGGGCCAGAGCTTCATCAGCGACCCCCAGGGGGATCTCCTGGTGGTGGCCCCGGTGGATACGCCCGCCGTTGTCGTCCATCCTATTGATCTCGACCGTATCGACACGCAGCGTACCCATTGGCCCTTCTTGCGCGATCGACGTATCGATGCCTACGCTGACCTGACTCGGCGCTATCTTGATTGAGGGGTGGTTCGGTTTCGGCTGCGCCAGCTTGATCATCTGCTACTACCAGGGCGAGGTTGGTTTTTTTGTGGAGAGCCTTGCCCTCCACACCGCCCGTACCGCTGGTCAGCCAGGTTAGGGTTTTTGTGGAGGGTCGCATCCCTACGCTGGTCAAATGGAGTAAACTCATGCAACACACCCCTCACTCGCTCGGCTACCGCATGCCTGCCGAATGGACTCCCCATCAGGCAACATGGCTCTCCTGGCCGCACAAAGAGGCGAGTTGGCCAGGTAAGCTCGCAGCCATCCTGCCGATCTATGCCCAGGCTGTCGCAGCCCTCGCCCGCTCGGAGCCAGTGCATATCAATGTGAATGATGCCACCATGGAGGCGCAAGCACGAGCACTACTCGCCGCAGCCGGCGCAGAGGGTCAGATCCAGTTCCACCACTTCCCCACCAACGATGCCTGGTGCCGTGACCACGGGGCGATCTTCGTCATCCGTGACGAAGCACCGCGCATGGTGGCTATCGACTGGGACTATAACGCCTGGGGTGGCAAATATCCACCCTATGACCTCGACAACGCGATTCCGCGCCAGATGGCCGCCTACCTCGATCTGCCCTGTTTGCCCACCGCAATGGTGCTCGAAGGCGGATCGATCGATGTTGATGGTCAGGGCCTGCTCCTCACGAGCGAACAGTGTCTGCTCAACCCCAACCGTAACCCCAACCTTGACCAAGCTACGATCGAGGCGCAGCTGCGCAACTTTCTGGGTGTCGAGAAGATCCTCTGGCTTGGCGAGGGTATTGTGGGGGATGATACCGATGGCCATATCGATGATATGGCCCGCTTCGTTGCCCCTGGTGTGGTAGTGGCCGCTGTTGAGGAGGATCCCCTGGATGAGAACTACGCCCCGCTCCAGGAGAATCTGGAGCGCCTCCACGCCATGACCGACCTGGCAGGACGTCCTCTCACCATCCTGACCATCCCCATGCCCCCACCGATTAGCTACGAGGGGCAGCGTCTACCGGCAAGTTATGCCAACTTCTACATTGGCAACTCTCTACTGCTGCTGCCTACCTTTGGCCATCCCAACGACGCGCGTGTACGCGACACCCTCCAGCGCTGCTTCCCCGAGCGCGACATCGTTGGCCTCGACTGCCGCGAAATTGTTTGGGGCCTCGGTGCCTGGCACTGCCTGACCCAACAGGTACCTGCAGTGTAGCGCATGGCAGTGGTACAATGTGAGGTGCGGGCTGTGCTATCCACGGTACAGCCAAACGGCCACGCTGGCGCAGCCGAAATTGAAGCATGTCTGAAGGCAAGCAGCTATGAGCGACGACCCACGTCAAGCGTTACTGCAACAGGTTGAGGCGCAGCGCGTCGCCTTTATCAATCTCCAGTTTACCGATATCCTGGGCATGGCCAAAACCGTGACCCTCCCCGCCGGTGAGCTTGAAGATGCCCTCGGCCATGGGGTCTGGTTCGACGGCTCGGCGATCGAGGGCTTTGCCCGCATCGTTGAGAGCGATATGTACCTGGTGCCCGATCTGACCACCTATACGCTTATCCCGTGGGATCAGCACGAGGGTCTGGCGACAGCGCGCTTAATCTGCAACATCCATACCCCTGATGGCCGCCCCTTCGCTGGCGATCCCCGTAACGTACTTGCCCAGGTCGCTGGGCAGGCAGCCGATCTGGGGTATGACTTCTACGTCGCCCCTGAGATCGAGTTCTTCCTCTTCAAGCCTGATAGCGACGGACATCACGCCCCCATCCCCCATGACCACGCCGGCTACTTCGATGTTTCCACCGATCAGGCGACCCTCATCCGGCGCCAGATGGTACGGGCGCTCCAGGACTTGGGTATTGTAGTTGAAGCCTCACACCACGAGGTGGCCGCTGGGCAGCACGAGATCGATCTGCGCCATACCAGAGTGATCCAGGCTGCCGATCAGACGGTTACGACGCGTCTGACGGTCAAGGCTATTGCCCAACTCAACGCGCTCTATGCTACCTTCATGCCCAAACCGATTGCTGGCGTCAATGGGAGTGGCATGCACCTCCATCAGAGCCTGACCGATCGGGTGACTGGACAGAATGCCTTCGCCGATCCAAGTGACCCCTACGGTCTCTCAGCGACTGCCCGCCACTTCATTGCCGGTCTGCTGGAACATGCCCGTGGGATGTGTGCCGTTCTGGCACCCTTGGTCAACTCCTACAAGCGGCTGGTACCGGGCTTCGAGGCACCGGTGCATATCTCCTGGGGGCGTACCAATCGCTCGGCGCTGGTGCGGGTGCCGCGGGTAACGACGGGGCGCAGCCAAAGTACGCGGGTCGAGTTGCGTTGCCCCGATCCGGCGTGTAACCCCTACCTGGCCTACGCCGTGATGCTTGCCGCAGGCCTGGATGGCATCAAGCGCAAACTGCCCCTCCGCGAGGCAGCTGAAGAAGATCTCTTCCACGTCGATCCGCGTGCCCGCGGCCTCGCTACCCTGCCCATCTCACTGGGTGAAGCACTCAATGCCCTACGCCAAGACGAGTTGATCCAGCAGGCCCTCGGCCCAATCATCTACGAACGCTTCCTCGATGCTCGCCAACTTGAGTGGGAGAGCTACCGCACCCATGTCTCCACATGGGAAGTTTCAAACTACCTGACTATTTTCTAAACGAGGTTCGCTCCCATGACCAGCGACGCTCCACGCCGCCCTACCGAAATGGATAAAGCCTACGAACACCAGCAGGTTGAGCGCCGCCTCTACGCCTGGTGGGAAGCCTCCAACTTCTTCGCACCCCGTGCGGATGCGCCCCGTCCCCCCTTTGTGATCGCTATTCCACCACCCAACGTGACCGGTGAGCTCCACCTTGGCCATGCGATGTTCGTCACCATCGAGGATCTGATGATCCGCTGGCGACGTATGCAGGGCTACCAGACCCTCTGGGTTCCCGGTACCGACCATGCGGGTATCGCCACCCAGTCGCAGGTCGAGCGCCTCCTACGCAGTGAGGGTAGTTCGCGCCAGGAGGTGGGGCGCACCGAGTTCCTGCGCCGTACCTGGGAGTGGAAAGAGAAGTATGGTGGCGAGATCACCAACCAGTTGCGCCGTATGGGGGCGAGTTGTGATTGGAGCCGTGAGCGCTTTACCCTTGATGCTGGTCTCTCACGGGCTGTCCACACGGCGTTTAAACGCCTCTACGATGATGGCCTGATCTACCGCGGTCGCTACCTCGTCAACTGGTCGCCAGCCCTCCAGACTGCCGTCAGTGATCTCGAGGTGGAGTATGAGCAGCGCAACGTCTCGATCTGGTATGTGCGCTACCCCCTCCTCGATGCGCACTGGTCCGGTCCCCAGGCCGCTTGGGGCTCGGGGCGCTGGGCCGAGGGTGCGACCAGTTGGCTGACGGTCGCTACCACTCGCCCCGAGACGATCCTCGGTGATACTGCGGTGGCCGTCGCCCCCGATGATGAACGTTACCACCATCTGCATGGTCGTTATGCCATGCTGCCTGCCCTGGGCCGCCAGATCCCGATTATCGCCGATGCGTATGTGGACAAAGAGTTTGGTTCGGGTGCGGTAAAAATCACCCCTGCCCATGATAAAAATGACTATGAGGTGGGACGGCGTCACCAGTTGCCGATGATCAACATCCTCAACAAGGATGCTACGCTCAACGCTGAGGCTGGCCCCTATGCCGGCCTCGACCGTTTTGAGGCGCGGAAGGCGATCCTGGCTGACCTCGAACGCGAGGGCCTCCTCGTGAAGGTTGAACCCCACACCATGAATGTGGGTATTAGCCAGCGCGGTCGTGAGATTATCGAGCCGCTCCTCTCTGAGCAGTGGTTTGTACGCATGCGTCCCCTCGCCGACATGGCCCTAGCCGCCGTGCGTGAGGGGCGTACACGGATTATTCCCGAGCGTTTCGAAAAGGTCTACTTCCACTGGCTCGAACATATCGACGACTGGTGCATCAGTCGCCAACTCTGGTGGGGCCACCGCATCCCCGTCTGGTATCTGCCCGATGGTACCATGCTGGTGCCTGGCCCCGATGAGCAACCGCCCGCCGATGCCGTCCAAGACTCGGATGTCCTCGATACCTGGTTTAGCTCGGGGCTCTGGCCCTTCTCAACCCTCGGTTGGCCCGATGCGACCGCCGATCTGCGCACGTTCTACCCGAGCAGCGTGATGGAGACTGGCTACGACATCCTCTTCTTCTGGGTGGCGCGCATGATGATGATGGGCTGCTACCTGACTGGAGTCGAGCCGTTTCACACCATCTACCTCCATGGCCTAGTGCGCGATGAGCATGGGCGGAAGATGTCGAAGAGCTACGGCAACGTCGTCAACCCCCTTGAGGTGATGGATGCTCAGGGTACTGATGCGCTGCGCTACACCCTGGCGACGAGTGGCACACCTGGCCAGGATCTCAACCTCAACCCGCAACGGATTGAGGCGGCGCGCAACTTCGCGAATAAACTCTGGAACATTACCCGCTTCGTCATCGGGAAGCTAGGCGCTGAGCGTGAGTCGCCTGTTGCTGCCCATGACCTGCAGTTGAGCCTCGCCGATCGCTGGATCGCCTCGCGCTACGTCAGGCTCAGTCGCGAAGTTGATCGGCTGATGGAGGCCTATAGCTTTGGTGAGGCTGGACGCCAGATCCACGACTTCCTCTGGAGCGAGTTTGCCGACTGGTACCTGGAGATTGCTAAGGTACAGCTTGAAGGTGATCCCGCTGCCCAACGTGCCACCCGCGCGCTGCTCTTCACGCTGCTCGAGGGCTCCCTGCGCCTGTTGCACCCCTTCATGCCCTTTGTGACCGAGGAGCTCTGGCATTACGTGATCGCCGATCAGCCCTTTGCCAGCCCCTACCCGGATGCGCCGCGCACCATTATGCTGGCTGCCTACCCTGTTGCTGATGCCAACCTCCTCGATGAGGAGGCTGAGCGTGATTGGAGCCTGCTGCAGGAGTTGATCGTTGCTATCCGCAATGTGCGCAGTGAGTATAAGGTTGAGGCGGCGAAGTGGGTGGCTGCGACGATCGTGGGTGGTGAGCGCGCGGCACTTCTCCAGGCCCAACTGCCCCTCATTGTGCGCCTTGGCCGTGTGAAGGCCGATGAGGCGATCGTCGTGCAGGATCTGGCCGAGAAGCCGCGCCAGGCTGCTGCCCTTGTGATTGGCGAGGTCGAGTGCTACCTACCCCTCGCCGGAATGATCGATCTTGCTGCGGAGCGTGCCCGTGTGCGCAAAGAGCTTGAGACGGTTGCAGTTGATGTGGCCCGCCGCGAAGCCAAGTTGGCCAATGAGGGTTTTACGGCCAAGGCCCCAGCTACCGTGATTGCCCGTGAGCGCGACGGATTGGCCACGGCTCGTGCAGCTCTGGAGAAGCTCCAGCTGCGCCTCGCCGAACTCTGATCGGGGTAGGGCAGAGCCCTCCATGCCTCCCCGCGGTGAAGTTAGACGCGTACAGTGCCTAAGGTAGATCAGGTTGAATCAGTTCGATCGACCGATCTAGGCTGGCATGGCGTACCGCGGGGAGCGCCAGCGAGGCCGCAATGCGGCTCGCTGTGCCCTCGACGACCAGCGTATGGCCGATCTCCCCGCCATGGGTTGTGAGGTCGAGGGCCGAGAGCGTCTCAATGGTCTGTTTCAGGCTGTGGACCATCTGCCGTCGACGACAGGCAATGAGCTCTTCGCGGTAGGCTTTACGCGAGGTAAAATGCCGAGGATCGGGTTCGGGTCGCTCACCCTCATTACGCTGATCATTCGCGGTGAGGAGAACAATTGCCCGCAACACTTCATCACCCTGAGCCTGCTCCAGAGCCTCGCGAAGCCGTTCATCGGCCTTCATGAGCAACTCGTGGTTGAGCTTCATAGTGCCGCCTTGACTTGAAGCAGCCCACGTCCCTGGCGATCGGGGCTGCTCGCAAGGCTGCTGCATGTCGACAGGATCGCCTCTTCCAGTTCGATGACGGTGATCTCTGGATACTTTTCTAGGATGAGTGCCGCAACACCAGCAACAATCGGTGTAGCCATCGAAGTACCGTTCCAGGCTTCGTACCCACCCCCCATGACGGAAGAGTAGACCGCTTCACCAGGGGCGACCAGATCGGGCACGATATACTGGTGATGATCGGCAACCAGGATTCCACTACTACTGAAACTGGCTACACGACCACGACTATCCACAGCCCCTACCGAGAGCGCCTCAATGTAGTTGCCAGGGCTCCGTGTCCGGTTGCGCCCTTCATTGCCAGTTGCACAGATGAAGAGCACCCCTACGCTGAGCAGATCGGCGACGGCCTCGCGCATCTCGGGCAAGTAGCCGGGCAGTCCTGCCGACATGTTCACGATCTGCACCTCTGGGCGCTGTGCAGCCCATTCGAGCGCCAGGATAAAGTTAGAGAGCTTTCCAACGCCCTGTGGAAGCATCATTCCATTGATGACCCGTGCCCCAGGGGCTACACCAATGGTTGTACCACAGATGAGCCCGGCTACGTGGGTACCATGCCCTTCTGTGTCGATGGAGGAAGCCTGCGCTTCAGCTTGCCAACTCTGTACGTTGAAGGTGTAGGCACCATCGACCTTGCCAGTGAGTTCGGCATGGGTCGCATCGATCCCGGTATCGAGTACCGCAACTGTCACCCCACTGCCGGAGCCCTGAAAACCATCGCTACGGGCAGCATCCAGACCAATAGCCCTGAGATGCCACAGCTCCTCTGTCGTCACCTGGTGGATCCGCCCCAGGGTAGCACGCTCCGGACGGATCAGCTCGAGCGCTTGATCGCGCATAACCGACACATCCCGCACCTCGCGGCGCAGACGCTCCGCTTCTGCATCGGGCATCTCGACAATAACCGTGCCCGTGACGGGTGTGCTCCGCTCACCGTGTGAGATCTTCTGCACCCCCACACCGTGGGCATCGGCAACCCAGCGCTGAATCTCCTGATCGGCCGGGTCATCCATGCGCAGCGAGAGAACCTCCGCCACCTGAGCCTGACGCCTCGACCCCGACAACCGCCTGGCAGTAGCAGCCGATGCACGGGTTGCGGCTAACGATTTGGAACGGATGATGTAGATGCTCATGCGCTTCTGTAGTTGCGGGAGTTGTAGAGGGTGAGGTTCTTCAATTGTACCATGTGCCGGTTACAGGCCCATGCTATACTGATGGTCGGACACAGCGGATTGCCAGGGAGAACGTGTATGGCTCACACAATTCGTGTGCTGATCATCGATGATCACCCCCTCTTTCGGCAGGGTATCCGCTGGAGCCTAGAGGATGCCGACGATATCGAGATCATTGGTGAGGCTGAGAATGGCCAGGAGGCCCTGAAATTCACTGAGCGGCTTAATCCAGATGTCGTGTTACTCGACATCAACCTACCCGGCCTGAACGGGCTTGAGGTTGCGCGTGTGATTAAGCGCCGTGATCCGCGGATCGGCATCATCATTCTGAGCGTCTACGAAGATGATGAGCAACTCTTTCAGGCGATCAAGGTTGGTGCTGCGGCCTACTCCTCCAAAGATGTCAACCCTGAAGAGCTACGCTTCTACATCCGCGAAGTGGCCCGTGGCAAGTATCTGATCAATGAGGCGATCTTGGCGAAACCAAATGTGGCAACGCGGGTGTTGCACCAGTTCCGCGAACTGGCTGCCTCTGACGATGAGCAGACCAGTGCCCTCTTCGCCCCCCTGACGAGTCGTGAGATCGAGATCCTCGACTGTATTGCCCGTGGGCTATCGAACAAAGAGATCGCGAACGAGCTCAGTATCAGCGGCCAGACGGTCAAAAACCATATCACCTCGATCCTCTCTAAACTCCAGGTGAACGACCGCACCATGGCCGTCATCTTCGCGATCAAGCGTGGCTGGATCCGTATGGGCTACAGCAGCACTGATGAGTAACTGCTCAGACCAAGGCAGGGTTGGGTTTTTTGTGGAGGGCGAAGCCCTCCACACCTCCCGACCTGGGATCACCGAGCGCCTGCTCGGTACCCTTGGGGGCGGATCACACAGTGGCAGCCCCGTCAACCTACACCTACGGCTACGCACTCTTCTTCGTTGCCGATTTGCGTGCTGGGGCCTTCTTGCTGACCTGTACTACTGGCTCAGCTTCTGCCGCCTGCGGCGCCACTGGGGCGAGCTCCTCAAGGCTATTGCTGAGGTAGTCGCACTTGGGGTAGCGCGAGCAGCCGAAGAAGGGGCGGCCAAACTTACCACGGCGCTGCAAGAGTTCGCCCTCGTGACACTTCGGGCAGGCCACACCGGTCGGTTCGGGGAGTGGCACCGGCTTGCCATCCTTGCCGATACGGCGTGTATTGGCGCACTCGGGGTAGCCGGAGCAGCCGAGGAAGGGGCCAAAACGGCTCTTCTTGATCACCATGGGGCGCCCGCAGAGGTTACAGAGCACGTCACTCATTTCTGGGGAACTGGCCTTGGTGAGAATGATCTGCCCTTCACCGTCACGATGAAAGTCACTGGTAAAGTCGCACGAGTCGGGGCCACCATCCTTGCTGTAGCGTGTACAGGCGAGAAACTCGCCGTTACGTCCAAACTTGATCGCCAGTAGCCCCTGCCCACACTTCGGACAGCTCAGATCGGTTGTGATCTCTTCGCGCTTGATGTTGCGCATCTCGCGCTGAGCATTGGCCAGCGTCTGCTGGAAGGGACCGTAGAAGTCACGGAGGACGGGAACCCACGCCTTGGCACCTTCAGCAATATCGTCGAGTTGCTGCTCGAGAGCCGACGTAAAGTCGTAGTCGACAATTTTGGGGAAGTGCGCCACGAGGAGATCGGTGACCACACGACCGAGGGTGGTCGGGATGAGCTTCTTTTCAGCCAGGGCTACATACTCCCGCTCCTGGATTGTGGAGATGATCGATGCGTAGGTTGAAGGGCGCCCAATACCCAACTGCTCCAGATCTTTGACCAGACTCGCCTCGGTGTAGCGGGGTGGCGGTTCGGTGAAGTGCTGGATGGGCAGGAGTTGCATCAGGTTCAGCGCCTCACCCTCCGCAAGGGGAGGGAGACGTCGCTCGCTATCCTCATCCTCCTCACCCTCGTCGAGGCTTACGTGGTAGATCGCCAGAAAGCCGGGAAACTTGATCACACTACCGGTGGCACGGAAGAGGTATGGAGCGTTAGCTTGCTTGGGAGTAGCGGCGCGCCCTGCCGCAATATCAACGGTGGTGCTATCGAAGATCGCATGGGCCATCTGTGAGGCCACAAAACGCTTCCAGATCAACTCGTAGAGCCGAGCCATGTCGCGCTCAAGCTTGCCACTGACACTCTCGGGGGTGCGGCTGCTACTCGTCGGCCTGATCGCCTCGTGCGCCTCCTGAGCCCCCTTCGCCTTGGTACGGTAGACGGGCGCCTTTTCAGGCAGATACTCCTGGCCAAAACGCGTGGTAATCAGTTGACGTGCCTCAGCCTGCGCCTCAGCCGAGATATTGGTGCTATCGGTGCGCATGTAGGTGATCAGGCCGACACTCCCCTCATCACCACCCACATCGACACCCTCATAGAGGCGCTGGGCCAGGCTCATGGTCTTTTTGGCGCTGAAGCCGAGCTTGCGCCCAGCCTCCTGCTGCAGCGTGGAGGTGGTGAAGGGTGGAGCTGGGCCGCGCCGTTTATCCTTACGGGTTACCTTCTGTACCGTGTAGCGCGCATCGCTGAGTTCGCTCACTAGCTGTTGCGCCTGCTCCTGATTGGCGATTGCAAACTTATCTAGCCGCTTTCCGTCGCGTTCAACCAGCGTAGCACGGAACGCGTCGCGTGGCGCACTCCCGGCGACCTTGAGCAGATCAGCCTCAATCGTCCAATACTCTACAGGAGTGAAGGCCTCAACCGCACGCTCACGCTCCACAATCAGACGTACCGCCACCGACTGGACCCGTCCAGCCGAGAGCCCACGCTTCACCTTGTCCCAGAGGAGGGGGCTCAGCTGGTAGCCAACCAGCCGATCCAGGACCCGGCGCGCCTGCTGCGCATGGACCAGATTCTCATCGATACGGCGCGGACTCTGGATCGCCTGTTGAACCGCGTTGCGCGTGATCTCCTGAAAGACGACCCGGTGGATCGGGATCCGTTTGGGCATATTGACCGCCTCACGGATATGCCAGGCAATCGCTTCACCTTCACGATCGGGGTCGGTAGCTAGATAGACTGCGTCAGCGTCACGCACCGCTTGGCGTAACTCACTTACTACCTTCTGTTTGGTGATCTCATAGACTGGCTGGAAGTCATGTTCGACATCGATCGCGAGATCGCGCTTCGGTAGATCACGTACATGCCCCATGCTCGAGGTTACCCGGTAACCACGGCCCAGATATTTCTGAATGGTCTTCGCCTTTGCCGGAGACTCGACGATAACGAGCTTATCACCCATAGGGAACCCTGACATACAAAAAGGGAGCCTGCCCTATCCTAGGTGCACGAGCCCTAGGCCCGCATACGCGTGGAATGTGCACGCTCCCGGCGACTCTCTTTGCGATGACTACCACCCTTCGGTGGCATCCTGCTCCTCAGGCTGATGCCCGAAGGAGTGGTGACGCAACGCAGCGGTTGCACACCTCCGGTATGATAGCACACGCGTTTAATGATGGCAATTTGAAACTTCCCCTGGCGGACCAAGGCTGGGTTGGGTTTTTTTGTGGAGGGCTGCGCCCTCCACCCCTCCCGCACGCTCGTCAAGCTGCTAGGGAGCATGCCTTACCCCAAACGTGAACAGGTACCCTTTCCCCCGGCGGGAGGGCTGCGCCCTCCGCACGCTGGTCACGCAAACCTGGGATCACCGAGCGCTGGCTCGGTCTCCTTGGGCGTTGGCTGACCCCAACTGCGAGCAGGTGCTCCTAAACCCCGCTGGGATGCCGCCCCGCCATCCATGCTATACTGAGGGGCGATGAAACGAGCACGCCCCCAACCCCAGAGGAGAAATTGACCTCATGCACGATCTTGCAGCTGATCTGACGGCCCTCCGCGAGCGCTTCGCCCTCATCCGGGGGCATCTTTGACCTGGCCAGTAAACAGGTGCGCATTGCTGAGCTTGAGGCCCAAGCTTCAGCCCCAGAGCTCTGGAATGACCCGCGTGCAGCCCAGGAGCTACTGCAGCGCTTGACGCGTCTGCGCGAAGATGTGACTCAATGGACGACCCTTGAGGCGCAACTCACGAGCTTGGATGAGTTGATTACCTTGGCAGCAGCGGAAAATGATCCATCGCTGTACGAGGAGATTGCTGCCGAACTGGCAACGACCGCCGCTGACCTAGAGCGGCGTGAGCTCGCCCTGATGCTGAACGGTCGCTATGATGCCGGTGATGCCTTCATCTCGGTGCAGGCCGGTATGGGTGGCACGGATGCCCAGGATTGGGCCGAGATGTTGCTGCGTATGTACACGCGCTGGGCCGAGGCACGCGGTTTTACTGCGCACCTCGTGGATCAGAGTGACGGTGATGAGGCCGGGATAAAGAGCGCAACCCTTGAGCTCCGTGGCCCCTACGCCTATGGTAATGCCCGCGCTGAGGCTGGGGTTCATCGCTTGATCCGCCTCTCCCCCTTCAATGCCGCACGTACCCGCCAGACCTCCTTTGCGCGGATTGAGGTCCTCCCCGAGGTGGACGACACCTCGGAAATTACCATTAAGCCTGAGGATCTCCGTGTCGATGTCTTCCGTGCAGGTGGTCACGGTGGCCAAGGGGTCAATACGACCGACTCGGCCGTGCGTATCACCCACCTGCCGACAGGTATTGTGGTGACCTGCCAGAACGAGCGCTCGCAGCTGCAGAACCGCGAGACAGCTCTGCGCGTGCTCCGTGGACGGCTGCTCGAACGGGAGCTTCAGCGCCAGGCCGAGGAGCGCGCCCGCCTGCGTGGAGCGTACCGTGAGGCGGCTTTCGGGAGCCAGATGCGCACCTACTACCTCCACCCCTCGACCCTGGTCAAGGATCATCGTACTGGCTACGAGACCAGCAATGTCCAGGCGGTGCTCGATGGCCAGATTGATGAACTAATCGAGGCTTTTCTGCGCTGGAACGTTGCCCAGGAAGGTTAGGCAAGGCTGACCGTTCGACAGAAGGCGTGGAGGGTGAAGCCCTCCACAAAAGATCCCAACCCAGCCTTGGTATCGCCAGACCGTGAAGTCGGCGCAGCCGAAATCGAAGCACGTCCAGGACGATGTTCCAGCTCAAAGAGGAGTTGTCATGGAAACGAAGTTCACCCCCTGGCGTATGGAGTATATCAAGCGTGACGATCACACGGATGGTGCGTGTGTCTTCTGTACGATGGTGCAGGCTCCACCAGCCAATGATGGTGATAATCTCCTACTCTACCGCGGTGCGCACTGCTTTGTTGTGCTCAACCTCTACCCCTACAACCCCGCCCACCTCATGGTGGTGCCCAACCAGCACCGTCGTGATCTCGCCAACCTAGAGCCTGCCGTAGGCGACGAACTCTTCACCCTCACCCGCCGCTCAGTGGCGATCATCGAGCAAGCCTACCGGCCACACGGTTTCAACCTCGGGATGAACCTCGGGCGTATGGCCGGTGCAGGCATCGCCGAACACCTCCATATGCACGTGGTGCCACGCTGGGGAGGGGATACGAACTTCATGCCCGTCGTTGGGCAGACTAAGCTCATCCCTGAAGAGTTGGCCCACACCTACATGCGTCTACGCGCATACTTCAGCGAGATACCTACCCACCCAGGGTGATATTGATGATATCGACGAGCCGATCGACTTCGAACGGCTTCTGGATGATCACCGCCCCCTCCGCCTCTAGATCGGCGAACCAGGGTTTACGGCTGAGCGCGGTCATAAAGATGATCGGGATACCATCGTTCTGGAGGCGATCTTTGAGGTGGTGAAACACCTCCACGCCGTCCATGTTCGGCATCATAATGTCACTGATGACCAGACTTGGTACAAGCTGCTTGATGCGGTGCAGCCCCTCCTGGCCATCAGAAGCGAGCACAACGTCGTAACCCTCGCTTCGTAGGGCATACTCGAGCACCGTCTGTAGCGCCAGATCATCGTCAATGATGAGGATTGTGCCCCTTGACTGATTCATGCGCAACCTTTTCCACCAGTGAGCGAATGCCGGGCTATTATACCACCTACGGCTGTAGCGCAACGACGAAACTCGCTTCACCGAACGGTTGGTTACGCACTCGCACTAGGAGTGAGGTGGCACTCCTACTGAGCGGTCGGTTTGCTACGGTGGCCCCACGATCCTGGTTGCCGGGGTCGACGATCAGGATCGTTGGTGTTGAGGCGCTATCATCCAGTGGATAGTCGTTGCCTAAACCATCGCTGATCCGAATATTGTCACCCTGGAGGGGAAACTCAACCGGACGGTCCCAGTTGTTCCGCAGGCTCCAGGTGAGCTCAATCGTTCCGTCACAGGTTGAGATCTGCTCGATCGCGATGACAATCTCAGGAGTGGCTACCGTAGCCCCTCCACTCTCAGCGATGCTCACCCAGCTCTGGCTGTCCGCGTCATACCGCTTGCCAACGAGTTGGTATCCCGACCATTGACAGTTCGTGGTCATGTCGGGCAGGACGCTCGGTAGCGGATCACCAGCTGGGATACCGGTCACCTCAACCATTGGTCCGAGTGCGTCTGGTGTAGGTGCGGTTGGTAGCGGGCGGAGGAAGAGCACCAGGGCAAAAATGATACCAAAGGTGAGGAGAGTGGCTCCCAGGGCGTAGATTGGTCTGATCGAGTGACCTGCCTGGTCGATCGGGTCTGACGAGGTTACGGGCGGCGCATCTGCGGTGGTAGGTTTATGAACGGTCGTTGCCGTCGGTTGGGGTAACTGCTCACCATCAGACACTACCCCACGGAGGATCGTGTTGATCTCCTGCCAGGGTGTACAGTGCAGCATGTGCGGGATCGCGAGCATCTCCTCGTCAGTCAGTTCGATCTCCGATGAGCGTTCGGTAATCAGGTAGGCTGGTAGTTCATCCAGGCCCTTCAGTTCGACTTTCCAATCGAGCTCAATTTCACTATCTTCCTGGATCGCTGGTGCAATCACCACCGCTCGTTTACAGGTGCGGAAGTCAACATCGTTGGCCTTCTGCACGGAGAGAAACTCGCGGCGATGCTCATTCAGGAAGTTGGTGAGGGCGTGGAAGTAGGAGATGACCTGATTATAGGGATTCTTGCGCCCTGGATTGAGGCGCTTCTGCTCCCCATTGCGCCCCTCAACCAACCAGGGCCCATTTACACTGCCGATCACACGCCCGTCGCAATGCTTCAGCTCGAGGATGAAGATTGCATCATGTTTGATGATGACCAGATCGACGGTACGCCCGCCGACACTGAAGTTGGCGAGGATGAGGTAGAGACCTTCCAGCTGTTGAAGGCTATTGGCGAGCGCTACGATGGCTCGCCGCTCGTTGGGATGCTCCGGCTTCTCGCCGATCCAGACCTGGACTGCCATGGGGTTTCCTGACCAGGGGCTGTCGAACCCTGCTGGTTATGCATGGGGGTGTAGAGAGATTCCTCTAGACAGGCTCTTCAAGGGCCACCGTCTTACGAAGTTCAATGATCTGGTCACGCAGGCTGGCAGCCTTCTCAAACTGCAGATCACGGGCGGCCTGCTTCATCTGCTTCTCAAGATCTTTGAGTAGTTTGTGCAACTCCTCACGTGGGAGCTCGGCGCTAGCTGGGGCTGTCGCAGCCGTCTGGTAGTCACCGCGCTCCTCTGCCATCCGCCGCACACGATCGGTGAGATCACGTACCCCTTTGCTGATGCCCACAGGGGTGATCTGGTGGAGCGCATTGTGCGCCTGCTGGATGTCGCGGCGCCGCTGCGTCTCCTTGATCGCAAACTCCATCGATCGGGTGATCGTGTCGGCATACATAATCACCGTACCCTCGATGTGGCGCGCTGCCCGCCCAATCGTCTGAATTAACGAGGTCTCGGAGCGGAGGTAGCCCTCTTTGTCGGCGTCGAGAATGCAGACCAGACTCACCTCGGGGAGATCTAGCCCCTCGCGGAGTAGATTGATGCCGACAACGAGATCGTAGACGCCTAACCGCAGATCGCGCAGGATCTCGACCCGCTCGATGGTGTCGATGTCTGCGTGAAGGTACATCGTTCGGATCCCGATCTCTTTGAGATAGTCAGACAGATCTTCCGCCATACGCTTCGTTAGGGTCGTTACCAGGGCCCGTTGCCCCTTCGCCACCCGCCGACGCACCTCGCCGATCAGGTCATCGACCTGCCCTTTTGTCGGTCGTACGATCACGACCGGGTCGACAAGACCCGTGGGACGAATGATCTGCTCGACGATCTGTTCACTCTCCTGCCGCTCGAGTGGCCCTGGTGTCGCCGAGACATAGATCACCTGGTAGATCTGCTTGGCAAACTCTTCGAACTGAAGTGGCCGGTTGTCGAGGGCCGAGGGCAGGCGAAAGCCATACTCTACGAGGGTCTGCTTGCGCTGACGATCGCCAAGGAACATGCCACGGATTTGGGGCAGGGTGATATGACTCTCATCGACGAAGAGGAGAAAGTCGTCGGGAAAGTAGTCGAGAAGCGTCCAGGGGCTCTGGCCAGGTAGACGACCATCCATGTGGCGCGAGTAGTTTTCGATCCCCGAGCAGTAGCCGATCTCGCCGAGCATCTCTAAGTCGTACATCGTCCGCTGCTTCAGCCGTGCCGCTTCGAGATTCTTCCCCGCAGACTCAAGTCCCTGTAGGCGCTCGGCCAGTTCATCCTGGATGCCGCGGACGGCCACCTCCAGCTTCTCTTTCGTCGTCACAAAGTGCTTGGCCGGATAGATGTCCGCCGTAGTCCGGCGCAGCAAAACCTCACCCGTAAGCGGATCAAACTCGGTAATTTTCTCGATCTCATCACCCCAGAACTCGATCCGGATCGCCGTCTCACTATTCGCCGGTAGTATGTCGAGCGTGTCGCCACGCACGCGGAAGGTTCCGCGGTGAAAGTCGATATCGTTACGCTCGAACTGGAGATCGAGCAGTTGACGCAGCAGCTTATCGCGGTTACGCACCTCACTTTGACGTAATGAAATCATGACCTGGCCATAGTCGTGCGGCGAGCCGAGGCCGTAGATGGCCGAGACGGAGGCGACGATCAGTACATCACGACGGGTCAGGAGGGCCTGGGTCGCGGCGTGGCGTAGTCGATCGATCTCCTCGTTGATCGAGGCCTCCTTTTCGATGTAGAGATCCTTTGAGGGCACGTACGCTTCAGGAGTATACTCATCGTAGTAGGAGATGAACATCTCCACCGCAGCATCGGGCAGAAAATCACGAAACTCAGCCCATAACTGCGAGACCAGGGTCTTATTGTGCGCCAGTACGAGCGTTGGCCGCTGGGCCTGTTCAAAGATCCAGGACATCACCGCCGTCTTCCCCGAGCCAGTGACGCCCAGGAGGGTCTGTTGGCGCAAGCCATCCTTCAGGCCCTGAACGAGCCGCTCAATGGCCTGAGGTTGGTCGCCTGTGGGTTGGTAGGGCGCTTTGACACAAAAAGACATAGAAGTTACTCTGCTTGCACCAGACGACACGATGAGCGCAGTCGAAACCAGATCCATTATAACGAATCGGGGAGGTCTTCGCTATAGTCTGTAGGAGTTGCTCCCAACTCGACCATCCTCTGCGAGGCGTGGCGGGCCCCCCCCCCCCCC
>CAIWUD010000159.1 GCA_903915775.1 uncultured Chloroflexota bacterium
AGATCTTGGTGTTGTTCGCCACCGCATCGGAGGTCAGGGCATCCTGTAGCGCCTTGATCTCGTCCGCCGTCAGCATGCTGCTGTTGGCAACGAAGGGGGCGTTTAGTACCGGCACCGCCTGGATGAGCACAAACTCAGCACCGGGGAACTTGTCGAAGGGCTCAGCGGCATTGTCGTTGACGCGGTAGACGGCACCGGCGGTATTCTCGGTACCCTCAACCAGGGTGACGTAGTTGTTGACACAGGTATCGCAGAAGGCAGCTACATCAACCTTACCCGAGATCAGGTTCACAGCAGAACCCTGGTGCGAACCACCGAACTGCACGTCGGCGAAGAAGTTGTTCGCACCGCCCTCAAGCAGATCGTCGGAGGTGATGCTGCCCCACTGCTCAGTCGCCGCGAAGTGCTTCACGATGTTGGCTGATGGTACGCGGAAGCCCGAAGTTGAGCTGTTCGAGACGAAGGAGAAGCGTTTCCCCTGAATATTGTCGATGGCGTAGACACCATCCTTCTGGTAGTTAGCCTCTTGCCCACGAGGGACCGCAAGCCAGCTGTAGTAGACGGCGGTATTGACCGTACCATCAGCGCCACTAGGAATGACGAGTGGAACAACAGCCGGGTTCTTGTCGCGCGCCTGAACGTAGCCCTCTGCACCAAACCAGGCGAGTTGGGCGTTGTTATTGGCAACCGTCTCCACCGCGATAATGTAGTCAGTAGTGGTACGATGCTCGACGGGACGCCCAAGGGTTTCGCTGACAACTGCACCGAAAGCATCACGAGCATCTTTTAGGTCGGCACCAGACTCATTTGGTAGCCAGGCGATAACTACTGGCCCGGTCTCTGCCGCTGGGGCCATAGTGGGAGCGGCGGCGTCCGTTGCGACTGGGGCGGTGGGTGTTCCCGTACATCCGGTCAGTAGTGTGGCGACGAGTAGTAGTCCAAGTAGCAGACGCATAGTTGAGTCTCTCCCTGCAGAAGATCCGTTACGACTCTCTGTGAGTAGCGAGAAGAGTGTAGGTCGTGTACGTTATGCTGCCATTAAGGAGATTATCGACTCTTGTTAAAGACTGACTCAGAAAGCCTCTTCGCTAGGTCAGGTTCAAAGTCGGCTGTACTAGCGTTGGGTTAATGTTTTGCGGAGGGCTTACGCCCATCAAGCTGGTTTGAACCATGCCCGGGTAACAGCATCTTCCCTTGGTGTAGCCTTCTCTTTTCGCGCGTGGGTGGGGATCTGCGGTAGATTGAGGCTGGCTGAGGCTTCTCAGTTCGCCACGCCCCCTATCAACCCACTTCTTCACACCCCACCCCTCGCCCCGCAACGAGGTGTTGCGGAAGGTTCACACGACGCGACGTCACACCAGCATGGCTAGACCAGTTGGTCGGCCATGGTTGGGGGCGGCGCGAAAGGGGCTCTCCATGCACGTGCGAATCGTACGCGGCCGGTTTAACCCGGCGACCGAGGGTGAAGTTCAGCGTATCATCAGCCAACAGATCACCCCAGCGCTCCATAGACAACCTGGTTTTCAGCGCTACCTGTGGGGTATCAACCGCACAACCGGTCAGGTGAGTGCGATGAGCTTCTGGGATAATGAGGCTCATGCCAACCTTGGTTCCGAGATCCTGGCGCGCGCCCTGGATAGTCTGGCGGCGCTCGGGGTCAAGCTCGAGCCCGCGGAGATCTATGAGGTCACCGTGGAGGATAGGGCGGCACAGGTTGGTCGGTAGGCTGCGTAGACTGGCGCGCACGATCCAGGGGAGGTGGGGATTACCCCACCTCCCTTTTGGTGTGGAAGGCACGCTTCAAGCGAGCTTGATCACCTCGACGGGAGGCGTGGCGGGCGAGGCCGTCATAAAAGAACCTGACCGTCACGCGGGCGTAGCCGATCCCCGTTCGACGGGAGGTGTGGATGGCTTCGCCCTCCACAGAAAACCCAACTCAGCCCTGGTAGCGCCAGACAGTCATGCCGGTGCAGCCGGAATTGAACCATGCCTAACCCCATGCATAATGATGCCCACTCTCATTTTTGACAAACGTGAGAGATAATGATACCGTGTATCAGTTCCATGGTTTCGCCTAGCGTATGGTTCAGTGGGGCTTGGCCCATAGACAAAGGGTCGATTCGGAACCATGCCGACGAATATGCAGAGGATGGAGAGTGATGCTTCCTATTCTATCCCGATACACCGTGACTCTTGCCATGCTCAGCGTGGTTGCCCTACTCATGACGGCGTGCGCATCTCAGCCGGCCGTCCAGCCAACAACCGCCCCTCCTGAATCAGCAACCACAACTGCCCAGGGCCTCTCAGTAGTTGCCACCTACAGCATTCTCGGCGATCTGGTGCAACAGGTTGCCGGCGATAGCGTGGCGTTGACGGTTCTCGTTGGGGCTGAGGGCGATCCCCACACCTACCAACCGACCCCACGTGACAGCGCTACGATCGGTGCAGCTACGCTGATCTTTGAGAATGGACTCGAGTTTGAATCCTGGTTGGATGATATCTTTGTGGCTTCTGGATCCCAGGCTACGCGTGTTCCAGTCTCAACCGGTGCCACGCTCCTCGCCGCTACCAAGGAGGAGCATGGTCATGATGAGGAAGAGCACAGCGAGGAAGAGCACAGCGAAGAGGAGCACGGCCATGGTGAGTTTGATCCGCACATCTGGCAGGATCCACTCAATGCACAAGCTATGGTCGTGGTGATCCGTGACGCGCTGATCGCTGCTGACCCAGATAACCGTGCCACCTACACGGCCAATGCTGCCGCCTACACCACCGAGCTCCAGGCGCTCGACAGCTTCATCCGTGAACAGGTGGCAACGCTCCCGGCAGAGCGGCGCAAGCTGGTAACCAACCATGATACCTTCGCCTACTTTGCCAACCGTTACGGCTTTGAGGTTATCGGTACTGCCCTGGGCAGCTCAACCGAGAGCACCGATCCTTCGGCTGGTGCCATAAGTGAACTGGTCGAGCAGATCCGTGCCGCAGCCGTTCCCGCGATTTTCACGGAGAATACGGTGAATCCGGCCCTCATGGAGACGATCGCCCGTGAGGCTGGGGTTACCCTGGCACCGGCCCTGTTCACCGATGCCCTTGGTGCACCAGGCAGTAGTGGCGCAACCTACCTGGAGATGATGCGTTTTAATGCCACCACGATCGTGAGTAACCTAGCAGAGTAGTTCGTAGGCTTGGTGATCATTCACTACGCTCCCTGGTGGAGCCAAGGTTGAGTTGAGTTTTGTATGGAGGGCTTTGCCCTCCATACCTCCCGTATGCTAATCACGCTCACGATGAACAGTCACGCAGAGTAGTGGTCTTGTTGCGGTACCATGAGTATGGTAAAGTGGGCTCAGGTTTGATCCGGTGTCGTCTGGTTTCGACGCTACTGACTTGCCCTAGGAGTCACCCGGACAACGGAGTTATCCGCTCGTTTCTGGGAGGCCATGCCCTCTCAGATCTGCCCACATGCGCAATCATCACCTGCTCTGGCCACTGCTGCTTATCGGCACGTTCATCGGCCTTTTTGGGTTGCTGATTGTTGGAGCGCTCCCCTCTCCCTCAGTGGCTCAGCCCTCCTGTCCCTACCCACCGGCTGATTGTGCTGCGACTCAGACCAGTATCGCCCAGATCCGCGACCCCTACCTTGCACCAAGCCCTCCCCCAACCAACACACCACAGCCTGAAATCCAGCAGGTGACGGTGACTGCAACGGAGAGCGCGATTGCGAACCCCACCGCCACGCCAACCGCCACGAGCGCAACCATTGACCCACCAACAGAGACTCCACTCCCAACGAGTACAGCAGAACCAAGGGTGGAGCCGACCAGTACGAGGTTTCCAACTCCCACTAGTACGTTAGAGGGAAGTGATCTCCTCGTCTGCCTACCAGGAACCGCGATCACGCTTACGGGGAGTGCGAAACCGTACAGCGCGCTACTGGCATACTTCAACAGCCGACCGGTTGGTGGATCGTTCACGCGCCGTGATGGATCCTACAGCGTCGTACTACGTATCGGATCTGAGCGACCAGGACTCTACCCTGTCGAGATCCGTATGCGTGACGGATCGGCGCTCGTTGCGCAACGGGTCTGTCAGGTTCCTGCCGCGACACCAACAGCCACCCTGGTAAGTAGACCATAAGAAAAGCGTGGAGGGCCTCACCCCTCCACGCTCTCTATCAGGCAGTAGGTCTACCAGCCGCCACCGCCACCACCACCGCCAAAGCTACCACCGCCACCACCACCACCAAAGCCACCGCCGCCGCCACCCATGCTGCCCCAGGAAGAACCACCGCCACTGCCGCCGCCGCCCCAACTCCCACTTCCGCCCCAACCACCAACGATGATCGTGGGGCCACCACCGCCGCTTGGCGGTTGGGGGAGATGTCTGCGGATCTCTCTAGCTGCGTCACGGGCAGTGCGGGTCAGATCACGGGCAACCTCGGTCGTACGCTGCAGTTCCGCTTCACCGTTGATTGGCAGGCGGATCTGGTCGAAACTTGCCCGTGCGGCGCGCAGTTGTCTTAGTGCACCCGCCGGGGCGTGCCGCCCCGCCTGGCGCGCCAGTGACTCCCCATCCTGAATGGCACTCCGCGCATCGGAGAGGGCCCTATTCAGTTCGGCACGTAGCTGCTCGAGGCGCTGTACATCTGCGTAGGCCTGCTCATAGACCCCTTCGCTCTCCTTCTGGACGGTGCTATAGGCGCCCATGGCCTGCTCCAGAGCGGTGCGCCGCTGATCTTCAACTAGTTCAGCTGCCCTGCGATCGAGGCCTTGAGCCTGCTCGAAGCGCTCTACTAGCGCCCTCACCGCTGCTGTTGTTTCGGCTCGGATATCGGCACCGTGTACGTTGACGAAGCGCGCGATCTTGTTCACCTCGGCACTGGCCAGGGGGCGGAGCTTATCGACCTGCTGGCGCAGCTTCGCCATGCTTGCCGCCTCATCACGTGCACCAACCAGCGCGGTATCGGCCAGGCGATCGGCGGCGGTGGCTGCGGCGGCGAGACGTAGCCAGTTAGGCCGAGGCTGGGCGGCCTCCTGCTGGGCCATGGCCAGTTCTGCTGCTGCCTCACGGAGTTGCACTTCAGGAACCTGGCCCACATCCGCATCATGGCCACGGACGAAGCCCAGTGCTGCGTTCAGACTGCGCTCAGCCTCTTCCAGCAGCCCTTTGGCAGCATCGCGAGCCACCTCCAGGTCGTGCAGCCGGGTCATGATCGCCTCAATCAAACGCTCAACGAAGGCCAGTTCGCTCGCGGCAGCATCGAGATGCTCACGCGCCGCAACGAAATCCTGAACCTCCATCGTATTTGCTGCCTGGGCTAGTTCCCAATGCTCACCAGCGCGATCAGCGGCAGCTTGCGCTTCCGAGCCATTACCGCGAATGTCGCTCCAACTGCTCTCGGCAAAATCATCAACACGATCAAAGGCAGCACGACCCTCGGCAATCCGTCTGCTTGCAGCCTTGCCCTGCGCCTCGATCTCAGCTAGCCGACGCGTATTCAGCTCACGGAGGGCGGGCGCTCCACTTCCCGAAGCAACCCCACGCTCAAGTTGCGTTGCGGCACTATCGAGGTGAGGAAGCGCCGCGGCTGCGCCACCACTCGACTGGAGTGCGTCGGCGGCTGAAGCCAACGCCGCCTCACTCGCGTCCAGGGCCTGGTGCGCCAGGTCGAGCCGGTAGCCCTGAGTAAGGACGACCTCGCCTGCTGCGCGCTCGGCGACAACAGCAGCCGCAATCGCCGCAAAACGCTCGGCACACTGGCTGATCTGTTGGCAGATCTCCGACGCTGCTTTGGCGGCCTGGGCGACTTTGGAGGCGTAGAACTGCCCCATTGCCGCTTCAGCACGCGCTACCTCTGCTGTGGCCTGAGCCAGAGCCGCCGAAGGATCGGCGATCGCTCTGCCTAGGGCCGCCAGCCGGGCAGCAGCGTCGGCTAGGCTTTTTTTGCCTGTTCGAGCGCCTCCCTGGCCGCTCGAAGTTCATCATCAAGCTGAACGCGTCGCTGCTCTAGTTCCTGCAGTTGACCATTTACCTGCTCGGCTTCAGCACGCACCTGATCATACCCACTCGCCGCCTGCAGCAACTGCTCGTTCGTGGGCTTCTCGTAGCGCTCAAGCTGCTCACCAACCGCTTTGAAGCTCGTCTGTACCTGAGCAAACTGGCTCACCACCTGGCCCTGCAGCTGCGCCAGACGGGTCACTTCCTGTGCCGAGTAGGAGACCTTATCGAAGCGCGATTTCTCCTCCACACTCCGGAAGCGCAGCCCCATGTCAGTGATAAGCGCCCCCACAGCCTCTCGTGCATCCTTGAGGCGCTGCTCGGCCGTGGCGCGTGCACGGGCCGCTTGTTGCCCCCGGCTGACAACAACCACGATAGTGCCTACAAACACCAAGCCGAGTACGGCCATGATAACGGGAATGAAATCCACATTGACTTCACCACCCGGTGAGGGCGGATTGATGATCGCCTGCTCAATCGCCTCCAGGGCAGTCACCGCGCCGCGGGTGTAGTCGCCATCGGAAAGCCCGGGGTTGAGTTGCCCACGGCGGATGCTCTCGTAGTTGTCATTCACCGCAAGGGCATCGGACCAACGATCACCAAAGGTGATGTTGCTGTAGTTTTCGGGCGCAAATGCAACGTAGATGATAATGGCGGTCGAGAGCAGTGCCCCATCACTACGCGCTAACCCATCGGCCCGTAGGCGTACCAGGAGATCGTCTGCATCACCACGATCGACGAAGTAGATGGCAACCGTGGCACCGCGGTTGAGCAGTGGACGGGCAGCATCACGGACAGCCTGCTCATTGAGCCGTCCGCCAGGATCGGTGATTAGCGTGCGTCCCTGTGCCTCAACCAGAGCAGGGAGCGCCAGCAGGAGCAGCAGCCATCCTACTGCAGCTAGTCGGATAAGATAACGCACGATACTACTCCTTTACGGCCATCTATGCGGCTGCGCCGCACACTATCACAGCGATTATAGCACGCTACTCAGTGTGACCGTCTCATGTGCGGTGTGGAGAGCTATGTCCTTCCACAAAACCCTCAAACCAGCCCTGGTAGCGCTAGAGGGCCACGCTAGCGCAGCCAATGTGGCGATCGAGATTAGGATAGGCGCAGAGTAGTTGCAGAGTAGATACGAGGAAGCCGATGAGCTATCCCGTTCCATAACAAGCTACAAGCTACGTTTTGATGCACCTTTGATGCACCTCAGGGGCAGATGGTATGTACGCTGGGCATTGGTTATGGTGTAGTACTTAACTGTATTGTTTCATAAGGTTGGCACAGATGCCCCCCCTCCCATCCTCCCCCCAGCGGGGGGAGGATTATGACTCCCTCCCCCAACGGGGGTGGGGTGGGGGTAAGAGGTGCTAACTTCGTGAAGCAATACAGTCCACCAGACCTTTACCATGTCGTCACCCTCTGCCCAGCGCTTGTGGGGAGGATACACACTCAGTGATCAAGCGACTACTTCGACAAGTGCCAGGCGTACGCCGACTAGTACGCTTTCTTGGTCTCACTCCTCGAAAACGTGACGATCGAACGTTCCTGCTGAAGATGCTACCAAAGCATTCTGTTTGCATGGAGATTGGCGTTCACACAGGTGATTTCTCCTCTCAGATTTTGCGTATCGTTCAGCCGAAAGCACTGCACTGTGTGGATCCGTGGAAATATGAAGACTCGGAAATCTATGCGGCGGCTTGTTATGGCAGGAGTGTGAAAGATGGGCAGATTGGGATGGATGCCAGGTATCTCGCAGTATGCACCAGATTCCACGATGCCATCCGCACCGGGCAAGTCGTCGTTCATCGGGGCTATTCGAGTGATGTTTTGGCGAAGTTTCCAGATAACTTCTTCGACTGGATCTATATTGATGGCAATCATCTCTACGCATACATCCGATCGGATCTTGAGATCTCCTTTAAGAAGGTGAAGCCGCACGGCTACATAACCGGCGATGACTACACAGATGGTGGATGGTGGCAAGGCGGGGTAAAAAAAGCAGTGGATGAATTCATGCAAGAACAGGCTGTATCAGTAGTATTGCTGCGCAACGGTCAATTTGTTCTACAAAAAACAGGTTGATCTGTAAACCTTCAAAAAATCTGCAGCTTCTCTCGATCAGCTCTCCACCATCTATGAGTCGGGAACGAGGAAACCGTCGCAATGGGTATTCGGTTCGAGCCTTCCCCCGTCTATTTCATGCACCTCCACAAAACTGGCGGCACCGCCTTAGGCCACTGGCTGCGCACGGGCTACAACGGTTGCAGTTACGTTAATCTGCGCGCCGAGCGTTTGGATTACCTGGCATTAGCTAAATTGCCGCGGTTTCGCTGCTTCCATTCCTGGCACCTGGGCCGTGGGTTGTATGAACTGATCGGGCGTAGCGATCTCCCGTGCATTACCTTGCTGCGCGACCCCATCGAGCGGGCAGCATCGGCACTCCGGCATCACCAACGCACCGGGCTGAAACTTCCAGAACGTCTCACACCCGCATACCTGGAGCAGATGCAGCCCTGGCTGACGGCCGACATGGAAACGTGCATTAGGGCTGGCATTATGGACGAGCCTCTCCAGAACGCGCAGACCCGCGTACTAGGCAATCGCCGCGACTACGCCCGGCTCTTCCGGGGCGCAGCCCAATCCGATGCGCGCACACTCCTCTTCAGCGCTTATCCGATGCTCAATTATCCGTGGCTGGATATGCAGATGCCGGATGACGACGCGGGCAACTTCCGGCGGGCGAGAGCCTGGTTAGACGAGATGGCCGTCGTTGGCCTGACCGAGCGCTACGCCGAATCGTTGCTGCTGATTGGTGACCTGCTCGGCATCCCGGTTCCTGTGGAACCGCCCCGCGCCAATGTGAACCCTCAACGCATCGCTCCGGCCATGCGCTACCGGGATCAACTAGCGTCGGATGTCGTGGCACGGCTAGAAGAGTTGAACCACTACGATCTGGAACTCTACGCCCATGCACAGGATCGGTTTGAGCAGCAGTGGGCGCGCTATCAGGCCCGTCCACAGCGAACGTACAGCATCGCTGCATCTGTTCGCTATCGACTGCACCATGTTGGGGAGAAGGCGCAACAGATTGTGGTCAAGCAGACACCCCTGCTAGCACAGATGTATGTCGACGTCAGGGCAAGGGTAAAACGGATGGTCAAGCAGACGCCCCTGTTGGTGCAGATGTATACCTATATCATCCGACATTGGTTTCCGCATCGGTGATTGGGTCAATCTACCTGTCTGGCTATAGACGTGGTGTACGCAACATAGCCTGGTTGGGTATTGGTTCGACGTCGGCAAGGTGCTTAACCTCGGGCTGCAAGCGCACCGTCCAAAAATCTTTGTAGAGAAATATGCAAGTCCAGCAATGCAATGATTTATGTGCCAATCTGAAACACCTAGAGGCCGAAGCCATCTTTGTCATACGCGAAGTTGTCGCCCAGTGCGAGCGACCGGTGCTGCTCTTTTCAGGGGGTAAAGATTCTATCGTTCTCGTCGAACTGGCGCATCGGGCCTTTGCACCGGGGCGCCTCCCCTTTCCCCTGCTGCATGTAGACACTGGTCATAACTTTGCTGAGACGATCGAGTTTCGCGATGCCCTGGCGGTACGCACGGGAGCGCAGATGATCGTGCGCTATGTGCAGGATTCCATCGACCAGGGGCGTGTGGTCGAGGAGCAGGGTCCCAATGCCAGTCGCAATGGGTTGCAGACAGTGACGCTGCTCGACGCCCTAGCCGAGTTCCGCTTTGATGCTGCGCTGGGGGGGGCCCGGCGCGACGAGGAGAAAGCACGCGCCAAGGAGCGCTTCTTCTCGCACCGCAACCGCTACGGCCAGTGGGAGCCCAAGCAGCAGCGCCCCGAACTCTGGAATCTCTTCAACGGCCGTAAACACGTGGACGAACACTTCCGTGTCTTCCCGTTGAGCAACTGGACCGAACTGGACATCTGGCACTACATCCGGTCACGCACTATCCCGGTGCCCTCGCTCTACTTTGCCCATGAGCGCCAGGTTTTTCGTCGCAACGGCGTACTACTGGCAGCCTCCCCCTTTGTACCGCGCTTTTACGGCGAACGTGTCGAGATGCGGCAGGTACGTTTTCGCACGGTCGGCGACATCACCTGTACCGGTGCCGTCGAGTCAGCTGCCACTACCGTCGAGGAGATCATCGTCGAAATCGCTGCGGCGCGCGTTACCGAACGCGCTGCGCGTGCCGATGACCAACGCGCCGAGACAGCCATGGAAGACCGCAAGCGACAGGGGTATTTCTAGATGGATCTTTTGCGCATTGCCACGGCTGGGAGTGTGGACGATGGCAAGAGCACCCTCATCGGTCGTCTGCTCTATGATAGCAAGGCCATTTTCGTCGACCAGATGCAGGCCATCGAGCGTGCCAGTCGCCAGCGCGGTGATGCCACACTCGATCTGGCGCTGCTCACCGATGGGCTGCGCGCCGAACGCGAGCAGGGTATCACTATCGACGTAGCCTATCGCTACTTTGCCACACCGCGCCGCAAGTTCGTTATCGCCGACACGCCTGGCCACATTCAGTACACGCGCAACATGGTCACTGGTGCCTCGACTGCGGAACTAGCCATCGTGCTCATCGATGCGCGCAGAGGTGTGCTGACGCAGTCGCGACGCCACGGCTACCTGGCCTCGCTGCTGCAGATCCCGCACATTGTGGTTGCCGTCAATAAGATGGATCTGGTGGGCTTCGACCAGGCGGTCTATGCTGCCATCGTAGCGAACTACACTGCCTTTGCCGCTGGGTTGGCACTGGAAAACCTGCATTTCATCCCCATCTCGGCACTTCAGGGGGACAATGTGGTCGAGGAGAGCCTGCGCATGCGCTGGTATGATGGCCCCAGTCTACTGCACTATCTGGAGACGGTGGAGATCGGTGTTGGGCGCAACCTGACCGACTTTCGCTTTCCCGTGCAACTGGCAGTGCGGCCCAACCAGGACTTTCGCGGCTATGCCGGTCAGGTAGCCTCCGGCTCGATTGCCGCTGGAGACGAAGTTGCGATCCTGCCTTCAGGCTTGACCAGCCGTGTGTGCAGCATCCTGGCCAGCGGTGAACCGGCACCGGCGGCGTCACTGGGGGATTCGGTCGTAATCACACTCGAACATGAACTAGATATCAGCCGTGGAGACATGATCGTACGCAAGGGGCAGCTGCCGGTGGTTACCGACAGGCTGGAATGCACGCTTTGCTGGCTGAGCGAGGAAGTGCTAGTGCCCAGTCGTGAATATCTGCTGCAGCATACGACGCACCAGATGCGCGCCAGGATCCTCTGCATTCATCATCGCGTCGATGTGGATACGCTGACCCACGAAGAGGCTGCTACCCTCACCCTCAACGAAATTGGGCAGGTACAGATTCAGACGGCACGGCTGCTCTTCTACGATCCCTACACAGCCAACCGTGCCACAGGTAGTTTCATTCTGATTGATCCCTACAGCCACAACACGGTCGCTGCCGGCATGATCCTGGCATCGACACCGCCGGTAGCCGCGGCACCGGCCAGGCAGACGAGCACAACCGCCAACCGGCCGCGCTCGACCAACGTCACCTGGGAGGGTGAGACGCTCTCACGGCAGACGCGCGAGGTGCACAATGGCCATCTTGCCGCAGTCCTCTGGCTCACCGGACTTTCAGGTGCCGGTAAATCGACGGTGGCTCGGCTGGTAGAGCAGCGTCTCTTCGACCTGGGGTGTCAGACCTTCTATCTCGACGGCGACAATGTGCGTCATGGGCTGAATGGCGACCTGGGCTTCTCGGCCGCCGACCGCAAAGAGAACATCCGCCGCGTGGCTGAGGTGGCGCGCCTAGCCTTTATGCACGGTCAACTAGCTATCTGCGCCTTTATTTCGCCCTTCCAGGCCGATCGCGACCTAGCGCGCCTGTTGATCCCCCAGGGGCGTTTCCTCGAAATCTATGTCCGCTGCAGCGCTGAGGAGTGTGCACGGCGCGACCCGAAGGGTCTCTATGCGCGTGCGCGCCGCGGTGAAATTGCTGAGTTCACCGGCATCTCTTCACCGTATGAGCCGCCACTTGCGCCTGAAATGGTACTGGACACAGAACGCACTGCGCCAGAGGAGGCGGTTAGTCAGGTGTTGGAAGAACTGGTGCGCCGCAGGATTGTGAAACTCCCCATGGGCTGATGGACTTTACGGCATGTTTCACATGGGCTTGACACTCTTCCGGGAGGCGTGGAGGGCAAAGCCCTCCACAAACCCCCCAACCCAGCCTTGGTAGCGCCAGACGGCCAGGCTGGCGCAGCCAGCCTGGAAACGTCCCTGACCTCCGACCCTGTCCCCTTGTTGGTGAAGAACCTGCCCCACCAGGGAGGTGTGGAGGGCGTAGCCCTCCACAAACCCCCCAACCCAGCCCTGGTCGCCAGATGGCCACGCCGGCGCAGCCGAAGTAGAACCATCCCTAGCGGGCCAGGCCTCGCCCTACCAGGTAGCTGCTGCCACGGGGAAGCTGCGTATGATCGTTGAGTTCGATGATCAAGCGTGGCTTCTGGGTGAGCTCGGCGAGTTCGTGAAAGAGCGCCACCCAGTTGACCGCCCCATCACCGGGCGCCCAGTGGCGGTCAAGGTGCCCATCACCATCTTGCAGGTGGACGTGGCCGAGGAGCGGGCCTGCTTCACAGACCCACTGATCGGGGGTCGGCCCACCAATACGCTGCATGATTAGGGCGTGCCCCGTATCAAGACTTACTCGCACCAGGGGCGAGTTGAACGAAGCGACGAGCTCGAGGAGCGGTGCTACTGAGCCATCGGCGACATTTTCAACCATGAGCGTGCAGCCGATCGCCGCTGCATCGGGCAGCAGCGCCTCAATCACCGCCTGGGCCGCCGCGAGCGTGTCAGCGCGGCGTGCCAGAGGTGTAAAGGTGTGGCCCGGCGTCCCAAAGTTCATGAATGGGCTATGGATCACCATATGGCTCGCCCCGAGCTCGGCGGCAAAGGCCAGCCCCTGACGTAAACGATCAATGGTGAGCAGACGAGCCCGCGGATCGAACGGGGCCATGCTCAGGTCGAGAAAGGGGCCATGGATACCCAGGTTCCCGGTATGGCCTGCCAGCCGCTCACGGCCCCGCCGGGCAAGGGCGCGCCAGTCACCATCGAGCAGGGCGGGGTAGAATGGATCCTGGATCTCAATATCGCGCGCTCCATCGAGAAGCCAGGGGAGGTGCATATCAAGCTGATCGACAAGGAGAGCAGCACCGATCGAGAGTCGTTCACTGGAACGCATAGTTGGTTGTACCTTGATACTATACCTCGACGGCTCTGAACGCCTGGTCAAGATCGGCAATAATATCCGCAACATCTTCGATGCCCACCGACAGGCGCAGCAGACCATCACCGATACCGAGGGCCCGTCGGCGTTCGGGGGGTAAGGAGCGGTGCGACGAGCGTGCTGGGTAGAGGATCTGACTGGCGACCCCACCGAGGGTTGTCACGGGAAGGATCATGCGCAGGCTATCGAGGACGCGCAGCAC
>CAIWUD010000160.1 GCA_903915775.1 uncultured Chloroflexota bacterium
CCGGGGAGCTACACGCTGAGCATGGCCGTGCCGAGTGGCTACGTGGCGAGCGGGGCGACGAGCCGGAGCGTGAACGTGGGCAGTGGTGGCTCGGCGCAGGCCAACTTTGCGCTGCAGGCGCAGGGGGTGATCCAGGGCGTCATCTTCGACGACCTGAACGGCAACGGGAGCCAGGATAGTGGTGAGCCTGGCGTGGGTGGCATCACGGTGAGCCAGGGGAGCAGCACGGCAACCACGGCACCTGACGGGAGCTACCGCTTCAGCAGCGTCACCCCGGGGAGCTACACGCTGAGCATGGCCGTGCCGAGCGGCTACGTGGCGAGCGGGGCGACGAGCCGGAGCGTGAATATGGGCAGTAGTGGCTCGGCGCAGGCCAACTTCGCGCTGCAGGCGCAGGGGGTGATCCAGGGCGTCACCTTCGACGACCTGAACGGCAACGGGAGCCAGGATAGTGGCGAGCCTGGGGTGGGTGGGGTCACGGTGAGCCAGGGGAGCAGCACGGCGATGACGGCGGGTGATGGCAGCTACCGCTTCAGCAACATCACCCCGGGCAGTTACACGCTGAACATGGCCGTGCCGAGCGGCTACGTGGCCAGTGGCGCCACGAGCCGGAGCGTGAATGTGGGCAGTGGCGGCTCGGCGCAGGCCAACTTCGCGCTGCAGGCGCAGGGGGTGATCCAGGGCGTCATCTTCGACGACCTGAACGGCAACGGGAGCCAAGAGAGCGGTGAGTCTGGGGTGGGTGGGGTCACGGTGACCCAGGGGAGCAGCACGGCGACCACGGCGACCAACGGCAGCTACCGCTTCGGCAACGTCAGCCCTGGCAGCTACACGCTGAGCATGAGCGTGCCTACGGGCTACACCGCCGCTTCGCTCACCGAGCGCACTCTTCAGGTTGGGAGCGGTAGTACTGCCCAGGCCAACTTCGCGCTGCAGGCGCAGGGGGTGATCCAGGGGGTCATCTTCGACGACCGCAACGGCAACAGCAGCCAGGATGCGGGTGAGCCCGGTATTAGCGGAGTGACCCTCACCCTGAGCGGTACCGTCTCTGCAACCACCGCGACATCCGTCAACGGCAGCTATCGCTTCAGCAATGTCAGTGCCGGTTCCTACAGCCTCGCCGTCACCAAGCCCGCTGGCTACGCTGCCATCACCGCGCTCACCCAGAGCGTGGGGCTGCCGGTGGGCGGTGCGCGGAGCATCAGCTTTGGCCTGCAGGCCCAGGGCCAGATCCAGGGGTTAGTCTTCCATGATCTGAACGGCAACGCTGGAGCCGGCATCGACGGGAACGAGGAGGGCATGGGGGGGGTCACGATTGAACTCCGGGACGCGGACAACCAGTTCCTAGTCAGTACCACGACCAGCATTGATGGCAGTTACCTCTTCGATGCGGTCAACTCGGGCGACTACTGGGTCCAAGTTCTCCTGCCCGCCGGCTATGGCAGCCTCGCTCCAACCAGCATCCCGGTGGTGCTCAACCCAGGCAGCAGCGTCATCGCAAACTTCGGGATCAAGCCAACGAACCTCATCGTTGGGTCAGTCTTCGAAGATCTCAACAACAATGCGCTCCACGATCAGGGGGAGCAGGGTATCGGAGGGATC
This sequence comes from uncultured Chloroflexota bacterium, assembly GCA_903915775.1. Taxonomy (GTDB): domain Bacteria; phylum Chloroflexota; class Chloroflexia; order Chloroflexales; family Chloroflexaceae; genus Viridilinea. The sequence goes on from CAIWUD010000160.1 coordinate 1,603, forward strand.
GTCATCCAACTCAGTGGCAATAGTGTGGCGCAGAGTAGCATCACGGCAGCCGACGGGAACTTCAGCTTCTCCAACCTCCCGAGCGGCACCTACCGTGTGAAGCTGGGGACACTGGCAGGGATAGGCTACACTGTGAGCGATGGGGTGGACGAGCGTCTGGTCTACCTCCCCGATGACACGTTGGGCAGTAGTGGTGCAGCACTCTTCCGCGTACTCCCCAACGCGAGCATCGTCGGGGTGGCGGAGCCCGGTACCATCCTGACGCTCAACGCACAGACCGACCGATCACCGCTCGGAGGGAGCCCGCAGGTCAGCCCATTGCAACAGGTGACCGCCAGCAACCTTGGGGTGTTCCAGATGACTGGGGTGGTCTCCGGCAGCTACGCCATTGACGTCACCCCACCCCCCGGGTTCACGGCGATCCAACCCACGATCAATGTGACCGTCACCACGGCGAGTAAGCGCGCTGATGTGGCGCTGCTGACGAACGGCGTGATCAAGGGTCGGGTCTTCGAGGATCTGGATGGGGATAGTGTGGCCAACTACCAGGAGTTGGGCATCAGCGGTGTGACAGTGCGCCTCAGCGGCGGTACAACGACCATTCAGGAGCAGGTCACCACCATTAACGGGGAGTACCAGTTCAGTGGTGTGGGATCGGGCAGCTACACGCTCTCGGTACGTGCCGACCTTTTTGTACAGGCTGAGCCGATCCGTGTCACAGTCACGGAAGTTGCACCGGGAATAAACCGTGACCTCGGGGTAGAGCGTCAGGAGATAATCGGCGGGCGCATCTTCCGGAGCGAGAACGGGAGCAACGCGATCAGCCCGACGAGTGAAGGGCTCACCAACTTTACGATCATCCTCCGACGGGCCGGGGCGAGTGAGCAGCGACTGCTGAGTGACGGCAACGGCTTCTTCCGCTTCAGTAGCCTTCCAGCAGGGAGCTACGAGGTAGCGGTGGAAGCAGCAGCGGGCTTCTCAGCGGTGGATGGAGTGTTGGTGCGTACCGTTACCCTGGGGGCAGGGGCGGCACAGAACGGGGTCAACTTCGGCTTTATCGCCGCCCCAGCCCAGACGCTCACGCGGATCTACATCCCGCTTTTCATCAAGAACGAAGATGACGGTGTGCCCTCACCGCAGCCGCCCTTCAGGCGTGGGGCGGCATTGGCTTCGCCCGTGTAGGGGGCACGAACCATGGGGGTGAGCGGGACTCGCCCCCCTCCCAACCTCCCCCCGCTTGGGGGAGGGGTCTGCCCCTCGCAGCTTCCCCCAGCAGGGGGAGGGGTTTGCTTCTCGCGGCCTCTAGGAAGTGAGGAGGGCTACGCCCTCCACCCACACCCGCACGCTACCAGCGGCGCAGCCACGATTGAGCTATGCCTCAGGCCTCGTAGCGCAGTGGCAACTCGCGCAGCCGCTTGCCAGTCAGGGCAAAGAGGGCGTTGGCGACTGCTGCGCCAATCGGACCCATTGGCGGCTCGCCCACGCCGAAGGGGACGTCGCCACTACGCACCACTGCCACCTCGATCTCGGGGGCATCACGCATCGAGAGCAGGGGGTAGGCCCCAAAGTTCCCAGCCTCGACGTTGCCATCGCGTACGGTCAGTCGCTCGAAGAGGACTGAACTGAGCCCCATCACGATATTGCCCTCAGTCTGAGCGACAACCCCATCAGGGTTGATCGGTAGGCCAGGATCGACCGCCGCCCAGACCTTGTGCACCCGCACACTCCCATCGGCGTTGAGTGAAACCTCCACGATATGGGCTGCAGGGGTGTTGGCATCGTTGGAACAGGCCACACCACGGGCCCTGCCTGCCGGTACGGGGCTGCCCCACTGCGCTTGCTCGGCCACCTTGGTGAGTACGCCACGGATGCGACGTCCGGTCTCATCGTCGCCGGTCTGGTTGATCCGGAAGGTGAGGGGGTCTACACCGGCCTCATAGGCCAGTTCATCGATGAAGCTCTCGACGGCGAAGACGTTGGCGAGTAGACCGAGGCCACGCCAGGCTCCGGTCTCTATCGGCAGCACCACCCGTTCAGCGGTCACCAGAATGTTGGGTATCGCGTAGCTCACCCGGGCACCACGCCAGGCGCCGAAGTCTGCACCAAAGACGGTGCGTAGAGCTGCTGGAAAGAGGGGA
>CAIWUD010000161.1 GCA_903915775.1 uncultured Chloroflexota bacterium
ACCACCACGCTGCCGCCATCAAGATCAAGATCCCGCAACTGCACATCGCACGCCTCCTGCGAACGCAGGCCGGCATAGGCGAGCAGCGCAAGCAGCGCTCCATCACGGAGGCGGATCGACTGCTCCGCTTCGACCTGTACCGCACGAAGTAGCGCATCTACCGCATCGTCGGGGAGCGCACGCAGACCCTGCTCATCTAAAGGCAGATCGCGAATACCCTTCGCAGGATTCTCATTGAGCAGTGCCTCAGCCACCAGCCAGTCGCCGAAACGGCGTAGGGTGGAGAGGCCGCGGTTAATGGTCGAGGGCTTCCGCTCTTCAACATCCTGGCGATGACGCACCCAGGCGATGATGTCTTTCGTCAGCAGTTGCGTAGGCTCGAACACCCGGTCACGTTGACCTTCCCACCAGCGCACGAACATGCCCATGTCAGCCCGGGCGGCCCGCTGAGCGGTGGGTTCTTGGAGGGTCAACAGGTAGCGATGGATTATCGTGTCCATGCCCGACTCCTTGACCGCCCGCGCTGGCTGAGCGCGAACGTTCGCACAGAAAAACCCATAGCAGCTTATCGGCAATGGAATGGTAGCATAGTTTTACACGATAATCAACAGCTTATCGGCAACGAAAACGGATCTTGATTACTTCTCATTGCCGATAATGTTCCTTATCGGCAATGATGTCCTCGTGACACCTAGCGGAAACGAGCCTGGCACACAAAGCCTTGCCGTAGTTCTAGCAGGCATCGATGGTGCTATTCACCTATGTTTTCACCTTGCGGCGTAACTTGCAGGCCCAATACGCATGGAAACCAGGCTGTCGAGTTTTTTGCGTGCGGTCGCTTAGGCGTTCGTATGGGCAATGAGGCCGCTGCGCAAAAAACTCCGCTGCACTCCGAAGGGGCAGTGCGTATCAGGAGCGTGGTGGCAGATGGTACCGCTTATTGGTCAGCACACGACGCGATCGCGGGGGTGGTCAATGCTGAACCGGTTTGATGCTCGCACCTACCCGAGGCCCCTGCTCGATCCTGACCCTGCCGACCAGGATGGTGCGATGTAGACAGGCGTCCTCGTAGCTGGACGGCATGACTGCATCCCGCGTGTAGCAGACAAAGTGCGCCGTCCAGCTACGGCCCACATCGGGGAGATCGGTACGGAACCGCAGCGCTTGCTGCTCAACCAAGCCAACAGGACATGCCGGTAGCCTTCGCACCCGTAGCCGAGGGCCGTAGCCCGATGGAATGAGCTACGGCGCAGGAGGGTCTATCACACCCCTTCGCGCCATTGACCTTCCCACCAGGCTGTGAGATAGCGTACAGATTGTAGCGTTGAACGGAACAGGAGTGATCCACGATGACACGCATTATGGGGGTCACGGAGGCACGTAGTCGGCTGGGTGAGCTTGTGGATCGGGTACGCTATCAGGGTGACGCGGTGGTGCTGGAGAAGAACGGGCGACCTGCGGCGGCGCTGGTCCCTATCGCGCTCTTCGAGCAACTCCTCAAGCATCGGGAAGCGGCCTATCACGTAGTCACAGACGTCCAGGCCCAGAACGAAGCGTTGGCCATAGACGAACTGCTGACACTGATCAACACGGCGGTTCATGGTGAGCGACGATAGCACGCAGTTCGGCAATGTTGCGCCATTCAATGGTCAGCGTCAGATCGCGCTGAGTCTGCGGGATATGTTCTTTCCTGCCTCGCCGATGAGCTCCAGGTTGCGCACGACTGCTTCGGCACGCATCTCGTCGACGGAGATGGTAGCGAAATCCACGCCGCTGGTACAGCGCTCGACGCGGGCGATCGCCTCCAGTATCTCCTCAAGATAGAGGCGATACTCCCTCGGCATCCACCACCTACGCGCTCCTCGCCTGATGCCTGAATGGCTCTATCAGACCCGCCAATCTTCGATCATGAGATCAGAGAAATCAGCGTAGTCCGCACGATTGAAGGTAACGAGAATGAGCTGATGGGTATGGGCAATCGCAGCAATCTGGCCATCAGCGAAGGGTGGTGTGCGACCGAGGGTAACCAGGCGTGCCCGCTCGCGACCATGCCAATGGGCAGCCGTTTCATCGTAGGGCAGCACCGGGATCGTCGCCCCGACTACCTGGGTCAGGTAGGGTTCGATGCGATTCCGTCGCTCTGAGGAGGGCAACCGTCTACAGCCATACCAGAGTTCATGCCAGACGACTGCGGCAAGAGCAACCTCGCTCTGGTGCCGATGCAGCTGGGTGAGCGTGTTTGGATCGGGTTGCGGGCGCA
>CAIWUD010000162.1 GCA_903915775.1 uncultured Chloroflexota bacterium
GTGGGAGCACCACGAGGGCGAGACGCCCTCGCTCCAGGAGAAGTGTGGGAGCACCACGAGGGCGAGACGCCCTCGCTCCAGGAGAAGTGTGGGAGCACCACGAGGGCGAGACGCCCTCGCTCCAGGAGAAGTGTGAACAGTTACGGGGGTAGTCTCATAGCGTAGCGGGTTGACGGGGGATCTACGGGAGCCAGGTTCCCTCGTGCGCTGTTCACGGATCAGACGATGTTGACCATGCTCAATTCACTGCTCAACGATCTGGCTGCCTTCGCCACCGCGCAGCAGTTCACTCTCTGGCTTGTAGGTGGTGCTGTTCGTGACCTCCTCCGTGGACAGACACCTACCGATCTTGATCTGGCGGTGAGCGGTGATGGCTTTGCCCTAGCTCGCGCCTACGCCGATCTACGTGGTGCTGCGTTTGTGCCCCTCGATGCTGAGCGTGCAACAGGGCGGATCGTCACCCGCGAAGAGACGCCAGTAACCATCGATATCGCAGGGTTACGCGCCCATAACATCGAGGAAGATCTGCGCCGACGCGATTTTACGCTCAACGCCATGGCGCTTCCGCTCCAGACGGATCTCCTGCTACGCATACCCTCCGCCTTCTCGGCGCTGATCGACCCGACCAACGGACGCGATGATCTCCGCCTGGGAGTGCTGCGCCCCTGTAGCCAGGATAGTCTGCGCGATGATCCGCTACGTATTCTGCGCGCTATGCGTCTCTGCGCAAGCTTGGGCCTACGTCCGGCACCGGAAGTTGCCGGGCTCATGGGAGCGGCAGCAGCGCTGCTCAAGAGGGTTGCTGCTGAGCGGATTCGCGATGAACTGCTCCTCCTCCTCGCCTCACGTGCGGCGGCGCCGTGGTTGCGCTACCTCGATGCGTCTGGTGTGCTGACCCTGCTGATTCCGGAGTTGGAACCGGCCCGTCATTGTGAACAGCCGCGGGTCCACTTCTTGCCTGTACTCGCCCATAGCCTAGAGACCGTGGCTGCGCTCGACTGGTTGATCGTGGAGTTGAGGCGTCAGGCAGGGGATGCGGAAGCGATACTGCAGCCTGAGGAGCAACCGGTTGCCGTACGTAGCCATCCGACACTCGATGCTCAGTTGCCGTACGCACAGCAACTGAGCGAGCTCTTCGCGGAGCCGCGCGGTGGGGTGATCTGTCGAGTTGCACTACTCAAGCTTGCGGCACTGATCCACGATAATGCCAAACCGCAGACACGGAGGAGTAACCCTGATGGCAGTGTGAGCTTCCACGGCCATCAGAGCTTAGGTGCGGAAGTCGCCCAGCAGATCTGTCGCCGTCTCCGCATGAGCCGTCAGGACACCACCTATCTGGTGTTGTTGGTACGCGAGCATATGCGTCCCGGGCAACTCCGTGCCAGTGGACCCATGACCGCGCGGGCTATGGTGCGCCTTTTCCGTGATCTCGACACCATGGTGCCCGATCTATTACTGCATGAGCTTGCCGACCATCTGGCTACCCGCGGTCCACAGCTCAGTCAAGAGGGTTGGCACGCGCACCTCGCCTGGGTCGCACAGCTACTGGAGATAGCCTACACTCCGGCGGTAGAACGGCAGCCCCCTCTGGTCAACGGCCACGATCTGATCGAGACGTTGAAGCTGACACCAGGGCCACAGATCGGTCTGCTGCTCCGCGAGCTTGCCGAGGCCCAAGCGGCAGGTGAGATCAGTTCGCGGGCTGAGGCGTTGGATCGAGCCCGTGCCAGGTTGCAAGCCTGAGGCATGCCTTGATTTCGGCTGTGCCGACTGCGTGCTCTGGCGCTACTAGGGCTGGGTCGAGTTTTTGCGGATGGCGAAGCTCTCCACAACCCCGTGAGATGGTTCAGCCGACATTGAGCCATGCCTCAGCATACGAGCACATCGCGCACAATCTGGTCGAGGTGGTCGAGCGGAAAGGGCTTGGGGAGGTAGTAATCAACGGACTGCCTGCTGGCCTGGTATTCGAGCTCGGGCGTGGCATAGGCCGTCATCATCACTACCCGTGTGGTGGGGGATGCTGTTTTGACTGCGGCGGCAAGCTCAAGCCCGTCCATGCCAGGCATACTGTAGTCGGTAATGACGAGCGGTACTGGGCGTAGGCTGAGTTGAAGCAGGGCCTCAGCGCCTCCACTGACGGTGATGATATCGTAGCCGCCCGTGAGGTCACGCATGAGCCGGTGGAGGATGATCAGAATATCGGGCTCATCCTCCACTAGAACGATTGCCGGATGGCGACTGGAGGTATCGAGCACAGGAGATCTCCTTGGCTCTGCACTACTGATACTGAAGATACTCGAACGGTATCTATTGTAGCATATAGTACTACGACAGACAATTATCTTGGTGGGCGTACCTGTTTACCGTTGGGGTAGGCCAACGGTAGGGCAACCACGGGGGGTTGCCCTTACGGGGGGACACACAGGCGCAGCCCTCCACACCTCCCGCGCGCTTTGCCCCAACCTGGGATCACCGAGCGCCCGCTCGGTGTTTTTGCGAACGGGTCACGCTGATTTAAACCATGCCTTACCCCAACGGTGAATAGTTACTTGAAGTATCAAGTTTTGACGCAGTGCGCAATATCTATTACACTAAGTGGAGGGAGCGGCCCTCCACGCCTCCCGTCAGCGTGTCAAGCTCGTTTGAACCATATTTCCCGTACGGGGGGCAGTTCTCTACCTGAAAAAAGGGGTGCTCCAATCAAGAGGGAGGTCTTCCAGATGCAGCCACGAGAGTTCATTACGCCTGCACAGATAGTTGTCGGTTCAAACGCTGTCGAGCAGATCGGTGAGCAGTGTCGGAAGCGTGGTTGGCGCAAGGCGCTGATCGTGAGTGACACGATTATGGTGGGATTGGGTCTCGTTGCACGGGTGGAGCAGCTGTTGGACGCGGCTGGCATCGGCAGCGCGGTCTACGCCGGGGTCAATAGCGAGCCAGTGGTTGAGTATGTTCAGGAAGGGCTGGCGGTCTACCATGATCAGCAGTGTGACCATGTGGTCGCCATAGGTGGGGGAAGCCCCATCGATGCGGCAAAGGCGATTGCGGTGCTCGTCACCAATACCGGGTCGATTGAGCAGTACAAAGGCCTGGGGAAGGTCAGTTCCCCAGGGGTACCTCTAGTTGCCATCCCGACCACGGCTGGCACCGGTAGTGAGGCCACCCTCTTTACAGTGATCACTGACCAGAAGACCGATGTCAAGATGTTGATTGGCAGCCCCTATCTGATGCCGACGATCGCGATCGTTGATCCCCTCCTGACCCTCTCTTCACCCCCCGGGGTAACTGCGGCCACCGGTGTTGATGCGCTAGTCCATGCCATTGAGGCGTACGTTTCGGTGAAGCGCCAACCCATGACGGATATCTTCTGTCTTTCCGCGATCGAACTGATCAGCCAGAACATCCGCCAGGCATGGTCCAACGGCTCAAATATCGCCGCACGTGAGCAGATGATGCTCGGTGCGCTGCAGGCTGGCATCGCCTTCAGCAACTCGTCAGTCGCCCTCGTCCATGGCATGTCGCGCCCAATTGGCGCCCACTTCCATATTGCCCATGGCGTCTCAAACGCTGCACTCCTCGCCGTGGTGACCGAGTTTAGCCTGATTGGTGATCCGGTGCGTTACGCACGGATTGCCCAGGCGATGGGCGAGCAGCTGAGTGGGCTCTCGCTGATGGAGGCCGCTGATCGGCTGGTGGTAGCAATTCGTCGCCTCGTACGTGATATTCGCATACCCTCACTGCGCCAACTAGGGGTTGATCGCGCCCGTCTCATTGAACTAGCCCCCAGTATGGCTGATGCGGCCATCGATAGCGGCAGCCCGGGGAATAATCCGCGTAAGCCGAGTCGGCAGGAGATTATCGAGCTCTACACGCGGGCGTATGACGAGGAGACGAGGTTGTAACCATGACACCACCTACGGCTGCTGGTCGACTGAGTGGGAAGGTCGCGCTGATCACCGGTGCTACCGGAGCGATTGGCGAGGTGCTCACCCGCTGCTTCCTCGCTGAGGGCGCTACCGTAGTGATGAGTGGTCGGAATAGTACCAGGCTCCAGACGCTCCATGAACTCTTCGTCCATCAAGAGGGTGTCGCGGAGGATCGGGTCACCACGCTGGCGGTGGATGGTCGTGATAGTAACGCGCTACGTCTGGGTGTGGCAGCCATTGTGCACCGTTTTGGGCGGATCGATCTGCTCGTGAATAACGCGAGTGGCGATGGTTCACGCCAGCCCCTCGTTCAGCTTCCCATTGGCTCCGATGCCCTCGAGGATGAATCGTTAGCCGGTGCTGTTGCCAGTGTGCTCGGTATCAGCTGGAACTTCATGCGTGCGGTGGCACCACACCTTCCGGCTGGCGGTGCGATCATCAACATCTCAACGATCTTTTCGCGTGCCGACTACTACGGACGCATCCCGTACGTGGTACCAAAAGCTGCCCTCAATGCCCTGAGTCAGGCAGTGGCCCATGAGCTCGGTGCGCGGGGGGTGCGGGTTCATCTGATCTACCCCGGCCCGATCGAGGGTGAGCGTATCAGAGGTGCCTTGCAACGGATGGATGCGCTCAAGGGGCAACCGGCAGAGCGTAGTGCCGAGACCTTCCTGAGCATGATGCGGCTGCGGCATCCCGATGGTGAAGGGCAGCTACGCCCGAGCTTTCCCCAGGCGCTTGATGTTGCCCATGCTGTGCTCTTTCTCGCCAGTGATGA
>CAIWUD010000163.1 GCA_903915775.1 uncultured Chloroflexota bacterium
GGGACGAACAAGTGAGAGCAGGAGAAGCAGAATACCGAGTCCGAACATCAGTAGCAGACCAACGAGAAGGGGGCTCCAGTTGGTACTATGAGGCTGTTTTGGCATACACCACCGATGTTGAAGATAGACGAATCCGGAGCCCTATTATGCCACAAATTTGAACAGGGCGCTGTTGCACATGCCGGGGGTAGGCTTTGCACCGTGGCCAGGCTCTACTCTATCAGAGAAGTGCAACTAAACTGTGTCAGATCGTTACAAAAGTACCAGCAACTCACGATTAACTCACGATGCGTGTGTTATAGTTAGGTTATGGGCGTGGTGATCATTGGCTTGGCGTTGCCACAACAGAGGCGCACGGTCCGTAGCGAGCCAAGATCACCGACCCTCTACACACCTGAGATTGCTCTAGCCGCCGAGTACCTAAAGCGAATGCAAAGATCATGACAGCCGAGATTTCGATCCTCCATGTTGGTAAGACCTATACCACTCCCCAGGGAGGCGTTGTTGCCTTGGACGATATTAGCCTGGTAGTCCCACCGGGCGAGTTTCTCTGCATTGTTGGTCCGTCCGGATGTGGCAAGTCGACCCTCCTGCGCATGCTGGCGGGTATCAGTAGCCATACCTCAGGGGAGATCAACTGCAGGGCCGTGGATGAACGACAGCGCCCACTCACCGCAATGGTCTTCCAAGAGTATGGGCTCTTTCCGTGGCGCACGGTGCTTGACAACGTCATGTTTGGTCTCGAGATGCGCAACGTTGCACGCCGTGAGCGCATCGTGATCGCCCAGGACTACCTGGCCAAGGTTGGGCTCGCCCAGTTTGCGCGCGCCTACCCGCACCAACTCTCTGGTGGCATGAAGCAACGGGTTGCGATCGCGCGTGCCCTCGCCAATGATCCCGCGATCCTCCTCATGGACGAACCCTTTGCCGCGCTTGATGCCCAAACACGCTATCTCATGCAGGAAGAGCTCCTCCGCATCTGGGAGGCTGATCGCAAAACGGTACTCTATATCACCCACTCACTCGAAGAAGCGGTGATGTTGGGCGATCGTGTCGCGGTCATGACCGCACGACCTGGTCGGATCAAACAGATCTACCCGATCGATCTTCCCCGTCCGCGGACACAGGCCCTACGCACGTCAGTTGCGTTTAACCAGCTTGTTGCAACGATCTGGGAAGATCTGGTTGAGGAGGTCAATGCTGCTCAACTTCAGGAGTGGACCGCCATTGCTGAACAGAAAGGGAGAACCGGGTGGTTAAACAGCCAACAACGAAAAACCAGAGTGAAGGTTTCTACCGATTAATCTCGTTCCTCTCGCCGATCCTCTTTCTCTTTTCGTGGGAGACGCTCGTGCGGGTCGGCTTGCTCGACTACCGCTTCTTCCCCGCACCGACCATGCTGGTCGAGATTTTTGTAGAGATGATCGGCAGCGGCGAACTCTGGAGCCACGTCAGCATCTCGTTGATGCGCGTACTAGCCGGCTTTGCTCTGGGAGCGCTACCAGCCATTAGCTTGGGGCTGCTTATGGGCTGGTTCCGTGCGGTCTACGCGTTCTTTGATCCGCTCATTGCTGCCATTTACCCCGTACCGAAGATTGCGCTGCTCCCACTCTTCCTCATCATGTTCGGGCTGGGTGAAACAACGAAGATCGTTACCATTGCGGTTGCGGTCTTCTTCATCGTCTTGATCACGACCGTTAACGGTGTTCGGTTGGTCGATCCCATCCTCACTGATGTCGCACGGAGCTACGGCGCCCATGGATGGCGCCTCTTTGCGCGTGTCATCTTCCCGGCTACACTGCCCGCTATCTTCACCAGTCTGCGCCTAGGCATGGGCATAGCCCTCTTGGTAATTGTAGGTGCCGAGTTCGTGGCTGCAAACAGCGGTGTCGGCTACCTCATCTGGACCTCGTGGGCAACGCTGACGGTGAAGAAGATGTATGTCGGCCTAGTGCTCATCGCTCTGCTCGGTGTGCTCTCTACCCAAGGGTTGGAGCGACTGCGCAAGCTGACAATGCCTTGGGCCCAGGATTTTCACACGCCACGCTGATGCGCGGTCGGCTGATGCTACCGGAGACGGCGGCGTGGAGGGACAAAACTCTCCACGCCGCCGTCTCGATGGCGTCTGAAGCATACCCAATCACTGCAGGGCACCACGCGCAGCAACCGGCCAGACCAGCTCCACCTTCCCGTTGCGAACACCGTGGAGTTGGTTGAAGAGGTTGACGACGGAACAGCAGTGGTTGGGGATGAGCGTGAGCCGCTCGCCTATCTCTGGCTTGCGTGCGCAGGCAGAGAAGTCAACATTGCCGTGCTCCTCAGACATACCGCGGAAGAAGGCGTCTGGGTACTCAAGAATGAGCCCGTGACCCTCCAGACCCAGCAGGTCGGAGGAGAAGGTTTTGCTCCCACCATCCATGATCCCACGATTAGCGGTGGGCCGGCTGACCACGGTAGTCAGTACGTTGAGCGAGCACTCCTCTACGGCGATGTTGCCATGCTTGAGTGTGTAGCGATCGCCAAAGATGTACATACCGGCACGATGCTCAGTCACCTCGGGATGCTCGTGGGCCTGCCACATACACTGGGTGCCACCGCCACTCATCCGCTCGATGGTTAGACCAGCGGCGTTGAGCCGGGTGCGTACCGCCTGCACGAAGCTATCGGTCTGCGCATTGGTCGGGTAGCTCATCAGGCCCCCAAAGCGGAGGCCTTCAGTCCGCGCAATGGTCATGGCCAACTCGGCAGCTTCATCGGGTGTCTGCACCCCACAGCGACCCAGGCCACTATCAAACTCGACGAGCACACTCAAGGTCGTACCTGCACTCCTCGCTGCACGTCCCAGGCCTTGCACTACCACCGCTGAGTCGGCGGTCAGGCTGAGGGTGATGCGGCGGGCGAGTTGGGCGAGACGCTCGAGACGCGACTCACCGAGCATATTGTAGGGCAGGAAGATGTCGGTGATACCAGCTTGGGCCATAATCTCAGCTTCGCCCAGTTTCTGGCAGGTAATACCCACGGCGCCAGCGTTGAGCTGCATCTGGGCAATCGCCGGGATCTTGTGCGTCTTGATGTGGGGCCGATTGGCAATCCCATGCTGATCCAGATAGCCCTGGAAGCGCTTGATATTCGCCTCCATGCGATCGAGATCAACGATCAGTGCAGGGGTCTCTAGTTGGTCAATGTTCATCGGGTCTAATCCTTATGTCAAACAGAGGTACCTCTATCACCGTTCACCCTTCTCCCTGGCGCAACCAGACTGTTTTGTGGAGGGCGGTACTCTCCACACCTCCCGTAGGCTGGTCGCACTGATGTGAGCGATGCCGATTAACTGAGCCCTAACAGGGCGAGTGCATCACGATGGATGATGCCCTCGATCGCCTCCTCGGGGATACGCGGGAGGCGTGTACCCTCAACGATATCGTTGATACCACGCAGCTTGGCGATCGTCTCCTCGACCGTAGTAACCGGAAAGTCGGTACCGAAGAGGAGCTTGTCGAGCACCTTCCACTCCATCGCCTTCACCATCTGCTCCCAGAAGGAGAAGGGGCGGTAA
>CAIWUD010000164.1 GCA_903915775.1 uncultured Chloroflexota bacterium
CAAAGATGTAGAGGTCGTTGAAGCCCTGTTTGAGGACCAGCCGAACCTCACGACGAAACACATCCTCCAACAACTGCTCACGCTCGTCCCAGGGTATCTCACAGGAGGCTAGGACGGTCTGATGGTAACGAGGCATATGATGTTCACTCCTCTTCGGCTGCGCCAGCGTGATCATCTGGTGCTACCAGGGCTAGGTTGGTTTTTTCATGGAGGGCTTCGCCCTCCATACCTCCCGCTAAACTCTACCCCCCATACGGACGTAGTGGCTGCTTCGGTCGCACCGTGGGATTCATCACCGACGGCGGTAACTGACCAGCAAGCAGCGCACGAAATGCGGTCGTAACCTCCGCGTGGAGATCGCCCAGCACCTCATCGGAAGAGGCGGCTGCGTGGGGTGTGAGGATCACCCGCAGCGGATCGAAGCTGAGCAGCGGGTTATCTGCCGCTGGTGGCTCCTGCTGCAACACGTCAAGGGCGGCACCAAGGAGACGATCTTCCTGCAACGCCTGAATGAGGGCTGCCTCATCAACCACACCACCGCGGCTCGTGTTGATCAGCGTTGCCGTTGGCTTCATCAGTGCCAACGCCTCGGCATTGATCAGATGGCGCGTCGTCGGCATCAGTGGCACATGGAGTGAAACAGTATCAGCCTCGCGCAGGAGTTGCTCAAAGGTGGCTGGCTCCACGCCCAGAGCACGGATTGCCTCGGCACTCAGGTAGGGATCGTAGCCCATGATGCGGAAGCCAAACGGCGCCATACGCTTCAACACCTGGCGTCCGATCTTGCCAAGCCCAATCAGGCCAAGGGTCTGGCTCGAGAGGCGCGGCATGCGCTTTTCCGCACGCTGTGCTGCGCGCCAGTTCCCGGCACGCACCTGCTCATTCAGCCAGGGAACGCAGCGGAGGGCGCTCAGAATCAGTGCGGCGCTATGGTCGGCAACCTCAGCAACACAATGGTTTGGCGCATTGGCCACCACAATGCCACACTCCGTGGCGGCATCAAGATCAATCGTGTCGACCCCAATTCCGTAGCGTACAATCAGCCGACAGCGCTCGAGTTTACGGATCTCCTCGGGGGGGAAACGGATCCAGGTGGTCAGAATCACCTCAGCATCGCGGATGGTGGGGTTATGTTCGTCACCAAGGAGTAACTCGGCCCCAGCTGCCTCCGCAGCGGCACGCTCGGTAGCGAAAGGCATCAACGACTCAACCGGATCAGGAATGTAGACAGTAGTCATAGCCACCTCAACCTATCCAATTCATGCCACACGGTAGCGTGCCAGGGCACGCTCATCTACCTTCACCCCAAGCCCCGATCCACTTGGCAACCCGATAGCTCCATCAACAACCAGGAGCGGCTCAACCAGCAGGTCGGTGCGCAATGGGTTCTCCGTCGTATCGTACTCAAGCATGGGTATCTCGGCACACGGGCCACTCGTAGGATCGGGGAGGAGTGCGAGCAGTTGGACCGTCGCCGCAACCGTGATCGCGCCACCCCAACAGTGGGGTAGACAGGGAATAGCGGCCAGGCGCGCCAGATCGGCCACGAAGAGCAACTCAGCGATACCGCCACAGATCGTGACATCGGGCTGCACAATATCGACCTTGCGCTGGTCGAGCAGGGCTTTGAACGCCCCCCGACTCTGCAAGATCTCTCCGCCAGCAATCGGGATGTCAAGCCCAGCTACCAGCGCCTCGTAGCCGGCGTAGTCGGCCTGCGACGGTGTGAGTTGGGGGATGGGCTCCTCGAACCAGTCGAGGCCAATGCGCTCTAGTTCACGCCCAACCCGCATGGCGGTCGGCAGCGTGTAGGCTGCATTACCATCAGCCATAAGCCGAACCTCCGCCGGGAGCGCCTCGCGCAGCTTCGCGATCAGTGGTAACTCATGGCGCGGTGGGTAACGCCCGATGCGCATCTTGATCGCACGGAAACCCTGCGCAACCAGGTCCAATGCCTCGGGAAGCCAGGCGTCAGCAGGATCAACAGCTTCCACATAGCTCAGCGCCGAGGCGTAGACCGGCACCCGATCGCGTAGGGCGCCACCGTAGAGTTGAGCCACCGACCGACCTGTTGCCTGCCCCCAGAGATCATGGAGGGCAATATCGATGGCCGCCACCGCAAACCCGTTGAGCGTGGCATCCCACAGTTTGCGCCAGAGACGCCGTTGCCCACAGGGATCCTGGCCGAGCAGGATCGGTGCGCAGACCTCATCGATCAGGGCGCGTAGCCCACCAAGCATGCACGCCTCACCCCAACCTACCAACCCTTCATCGGTGCTCAGTTTCACGAGCAGGATCTCACGCTCGCGGTAGAGCCAGATCGAAGGCCCTGTTGCACGGGCCAGGGGGTGGCGGAGGACAAATGTCTCAACGTTCGTAATCTTCATGGTGCGGGGCTGTTTCAATTTCGGCTGCGCCGATGCTACCGTCTGGTGGTACCAATAAGCTGCTCATGCCCGTCGTCGGCGCGGATCAAGGGCATCGTTGAGCCCATCGCCAAGGAGGTTCAAGCCAAGCACGACGATCGCCAGGACAAAACCGGGTGCGGCAACGAGGTGTGGTGCGTAGCGCCACTGATCGAGGCTCTCACTAATCATCTGACCCCAACTCGCCCCCGGCGGCTGAATGCCGATACCCAGGTAGCTCAGCGACGACTCGAGGAGCATGGCCTCGCCAAAGCCTACGGTTAGGGCAATGATGATCGGCCCGAGAGCGTTGGGAATGAGGTGGCCAAGCAGAATACGTGTGGGTGACGCACCGATTGTGCGTGCAGCAAGAACAAAGTCGGTCTCACGCAGGGCAAGGATCTGCCCCCTGATGAGCCGGGCATAGCCAGGCCAGAGGGTTAGGGCCAGCGCGCTTAGAACAACAATGTAGTCGACCATCACCGTGTTGGTGAGGAAACTGAGGCCGGTAACGCCCGCTACGGCCTCCATCGCCTGTTGAAAGGGCGGCTTGGCCACCGCATTCACGAATGAGGCGAGGAGCAGACGAGGGAACGCCATCGCCCCATCGATCGCTCCACTCACCAGCGTGTCGACCCAACCACCGAAGAAGGCCGCCGCAGCCCCCAGCAGGATCCCGAGACCACAGGAGAGAAACGAGACGGTGATCGCAACAATGAGCGCTGTGCGCGCCCCGGCCAAAATACGGCTGAAATAGTCACGACCGAGTTGATCAGTGCCAAATAGATGCTCTCGCGAAGGGGTGGCCTTGATCAGGTCCAGGTTCTGCTTGTTCGGATCGTACGGTGTAATCAGCGGACCAATCGCCGCAATGAAGATGAGCAGCAGGACAATCACCAGGCCGAGGACAGCACTGCGGTTACGCGCTAAGCTACGCCATGCATCCGACCAGAGGCTGCGCGAGCGTGGAGAACGTCGGTCGGCAACGCCACGAAGAGTCTGTTGGGAGGGCTTGGTGGCCATAGAGCTTTCCCCAAAGGCAGTTACTCAACCCGCGCGCGGGGGTCGAGAAGAACGTAGCAGACATCAATGATCAGATTGGTCAACATCACAATCAGGGTGACCACCAGTGTTGTCCCGATCAGTACTGGGTAGTCGCGCGTCTTCAGTGCCCCATAGTAGAGGCTCCCGAAGCCCGGGATGGAGAAGATTGACTCGATGAAGATCGAGCCCGTCAGCAGCCAACTACTCAGGAGACCGATCGTCGTCAAGACGGGCGACATCGCATTTTTGAGTACATGACGCCAGAGAATCGCGCGCTCACGCAGCCCCTTCGCCCGCGCTGTACGTACATAGTCGCTACTCCGTGCACTGATCACCGCCTCACGGGTCTGACGTACCACCACCAGCAGGCCCAGGGCGGTGAGGAGAAAAATAGGTAGGAGCGTCTTACTGCTGAAGAGACCATCCCAGCCGGAAGGGGTCTTCATCAGGCGCAGATCGAGCACCAGAATAAACATCAGGATCGGTGCGAGCACGAAGACTGGAATGCTCTGGAGGATGATGCTGCCGGTGACAATCGTATAGTCGATCCAACTATTCTGCTTCAGTGCCGCAATGACGCCCAGACCAATGCCGAAGAGACTCAACGATGCCAGTGCCGCTAGGCCCAGTTGCGCCGTTACCGCGAGGGAGGGCAGCATGAGATCGCGTACAGGCATGGCTCGCAACACCGAGCGGCCAAAATCACCCTGCACCGCCTTGAGCATATAGTCGCCATATTGCACCAGAAATGGCCGATCGAAGCCATACTTGCGACGCAGGATCTGGTAGGTCTCCTCATCGTTCCAGTTCTCCTTCATCAGCACACGGATCGGATCGCCAGGTCCGTAGAAACCGACCGCAAAGGTGAAGAAGGAGACGACGAAGAGTACGGGTACAAAGTAGAGCAAACGAACCGTAATGTAGCGCAGCATTGATCACCTCGGCAGGAGCCCAGGCCGGGGCAGCATGCCACCCCGGCCCGACCTCGCTGTCCAACTACGGCGTCGCGATGTAGGCGTCCGGAATCGACAGGTAGAACTGCCAGCGCGTACGGGTCGAGATCCCGCGCACCTGTGGCTTGGCAAAGGCCCAGTTTGCGATATCCCAGCCCGCAGCGATGACCCCATCCTGCATCAACATCTGATCGGCTTTCTGGTACATCTCACAGCGCTTGGCCGCATCAGGCTCAGCGTCAGCCTGCACCAGCATCTGCTGTACCTCAGGATTGATATACTTGGCCTGATCGGCAATGCCCTTACCCTCACCGAAGTTCAGGGTCATCACCCCACCATCAAGCACCAGTGGGCTACGGCTTGAACGAAAGACCTGTGCCGCACCCTCCTGGCTATCCTCAAACTCGAACTCCTTGGTCTGCAGTTGCACGCTGATACCGAGATTCTCCTGCCACATGCTCGCCATCGCGGTGGCTACACGGGTCCAGCGCCCAACTACGGGAATACCCGAGACCTCAGAGACCTGGATACGGACGAGAGGTGGGTTCCCCGCATACTTCGACTCGGCCAGGAGCGCCTTCGCCTTCACCGGGTCGAACTGCACGCTATGATCCGCTTCTGGGTAGCAGTCAGTATTGCGTGGTAGCAGTGAAGTTGTCTTGCCCAGGGTACCCTCAAGGACGGCTCGCGATAGGCGATCCACATCGGTCGCCATCATGAAGGCCTGGCGTGCCTTTGCATCGTCGAAGGGTGGTCGGTCATGGCGGAAGTAGAAGAAGAAGTAGCCACCGATAGAACTACCGAGCAACTCATCCTTCAACTCACTCCCACGCAGCGCCGCAGCGACATCGGCCGCCTCGGGGTAGTAGAGGGCGTCGGTCTCGTTGTTCAGGTAGCGCGTCAGACGCGTTGCCGGATCCGTCACGCGCTCGATGATGATCTTCTGCAGCTTTGGCTTCGGACCGAGTACGTAGTACTCGTTGGGCACCAACTCCAGGTAGTTGCGCTGACCATACTCGAAGTTGGCCACCTTATACATACCCGAGGTGACCGGGTTGCGCCACCACTCCTGCCCACCCTCGGTCACATTCTTCTTCGAGACGATCCTGCCCGTCCAGAAGCCAAGTGCCGATGGGAAGTAGAAGATGGGCCGATTCAGGCTGAAGCTGATCGTGTGCTCGTCGACCGCTTTGATTCCGGAGATCTCCGTGGCCTTGCCGTCAATGAACTCCTGGTAGCCCGTGATATCCTGGAATGGCGCTCGATAGAGCCCCTCCGAGATGCCCTTGGGGTCGAGGAAGCTGACTAGGCTGAAGATCACGTCGTCCATTGTGATCGGGCTACCGTCGGAGAACTTGGCCTCCTTGTTGAGCGTAAAGGTCCAGAGTCGCCCATCGGCGCTCGACTCCCACTTCTCCGCCAGTTCAGGACGCACACTCCCATCGATCGTCTCCGTGGTCAAGCCCGCCGAGGTCAGTACGTTCCACTCACCGTACCAGTTGCCGAGGCTGATTGGATCGGGCCAGAAGTCGCTGGGCAGATCAAAGCGGAAGATCTGCTGATCAGCTGGCGCAGGTGTGCCATCGGCTCTGGGCGGAGTCTCAATGTTGACCTTGGCTACCGGCTCGGGCACCGGTGTGACCATAACCTGCTGCTGCACAACGACCGTCTCTTTGACCGTCTGCTGCACGACAACGGTCTCCTTGACCGTCTCACGGATGATCTGGGGCGAGGGAGGTGGCTGTTGGGCCTGCGGCTGAGCCGCACCACCACAGCCTGCGAGAATCAGGCTGGCCAACGTGAGGACGAACAGAGCGCGATGACGGATGGACTTGGACATTGGACGATCTCCTCAACTCAACGAACCAGGAACAGTTCACACTTCTCCCTGGGGACAGAGAGTAGCGGACTCCTCCCCCCGGCTGGGAGAGGTTGGGAGGGGTAGAAGGGCTATACCCTCAACACCTCCCGTCGAACGGTCGGCTTTTTGAAGCATGCCTCCTAGCGCAATACGATCATCTGACCAGTCTGGGACGAGCGCATACAGGCTTCGCACGTCTCGATGGCGGCTAAGCCATCTTCACCCGTGATCGCCGGTCGGCGCCCCTCACGTAAGCTATCGATATACTCCTGCACCATGGCGGCGTGGGCAGCGAGCCTGATCGGCGAATTCGGCTCTTTGACAAAGTCGAACTTCGGCTGCTCCCAGACG
>CAIWUD010000165.1 GCA_903915775.1 uncultured Chloroflexota bacterium
AGCCAGGGCACGACCCTCTTCATGACCCTGCTGGCTGCTTTCCAGGTGCTGCTCATGCGCCAGAGTGGCCAAGCGGACCTGGTGGTGGGCGTGCCGGTTGCTGGGCGTACGCGGGTGGAGGTGGAGCCGCTCATCGGCCTCTTCGTCAACACGCTCGCCCTGCGCAGCCAGTTGGCGGACGCCGATGGCAGCGCGCTGAGCTTCCGTGCGCTGCTCGCCCAGGTACGCCAGACGGTGCTGGAAGCGCAGCGCCACCAGGATGTGCCCTTCGAGCAGGTGGTGGAGGCATTGCAGCCCACGCGCAACCTGAGCCACAGCCCGCTCTTCCAGGTGATGTTCAACCTGCTCCAGGCGAGTGAAACGCCCTTGCAGCTGCCGGGGGTCGCCATCGAGTTGTGGGAAGCGGACTACGCTGTCGCGAAGTTCGACCTGACCCTCAGCGTGGTGGAGGAGCACGAGGCGACGATAGCGGCCTTGGAGTACCACACGGATCTGTTCGATGCGGCGACGATCGCACGCATGGCGGGTCATTTCCAGACGTTGCTGGCAGGGGTCGTGGCCGATCCCACACAGTCCGTCGCCACGCTCCCCATGCTCACGGCAGCCGAGCGGGAGCAGTTGCTCGTGACGTGGAACGACACCAGGGTGGACTACCTGCAGGGGTGCATCCACGAGCTCTTTGAGGCCCAGGTGGCACGGACGCCGGAGGCGGTCGCGCTGATCTTCGAAGAACAGCAACTGAGCTACGCGGAGCTGAATAGCCGGGCGAACCAGGTGGCCCACCAGCTACAAGCGCTGGGTGTGGGCCCGGAGGTGCTGGTGGGCCTCTGCGTGGAGCGTTCGCTGGAGATGGTGGTAGGGTTGCTGGGCATCCTCAAGGCGGGTGGGGCGTACGTACCGCTCGACCCGAGCTACCCGCAGGAGCGCCTCGCCTTCATGCTCCAGGACGCCGCGGTGCCGGTACTGCTGACCCAGGAGCGGCTGCGGGCCAGACTGCCCCTCCGCTGGGGCGAGGGTGAGCCTGCTCCGCGCTCCTCCACCCCCCACCCAGCCTCCCCCCGCTGGGGGGAGGGGGGAGACCCCTTCACTGATGTGCAGGTCATCTGCCTCGATAGCGACTGGGTGACCATTGCTGCGCAGCCGACAACCAACCCAGTGAGTGCAGTCCAGCCTGACCACCTCGCCTATGTTATCTATACCTCGGGCTCTACGGGCAGGCCCAAAGGCGTGCTGATCGAGCAGCAGGCCCTCGCCACGCATATCGCGACGGTCAGTGCGACCTACGCCATCACGCCGAACGATCGCCTCCTCCAGTTCGCTGCCTTCAGCTTCGATGCCGCACAGGAGCAGATCTTCGCCACCCTCTCCACCGGTGCAACCCTCGTGCTGCGCAGCCAGACGCTCTGGGAGAGCAGCGAGTTTGCTCAGCAGGTGTCACGTACCGGGATCACCATCGCCGACCTCCCGCCAGGCTACGCGCTGCAGCTTGTGAGCGCCTGGCAGGAGGTACGCCCCACCTTCCTCGACCAGCAACTACGGCTCATCCTGGTCGGCGGTGAAGCCGTACGCCCCGACCTGGTGTGGCAGTGGCAAACGTTAGCCCCGAAAGTAACCCAGTTGCTCAATGCCTATGGTCCCACCGAGACGACGATCACCGCCACCCTGTTTGCCTTGAGCGACCACCCCGTCACTGCCGGGCAGGTGAACCTGCCCATCGGGCGACCGCTCGCGGGGCGGCAGGCCTACCTGCTCGATGCCATAGGACAACTTGTCCCCATCGGGGTGGCTGGCGAGCTCTTCCTGGGTGGGGTGGGCGTCGCCCGCGGCTACCTCAACCGCCCCGAGCTCACGGCGGAGCACTTCATCACCAATCCCTTCGGCGCGGGGCGGCTCTACCGGACGGGCGATCTGGCCCGTTGGCTACCCGATGGCAACCTGGAGTACCTGGGGCGCATCGACCAGCAGGTGAAGCTGCGTGGCTTCCGTATTGAGCTCGGGGAGATCGAGAGCGTGCTGAGTAGCCATCCGATGGTGCAAGAGGCGGCTGTTGTTGCCCGTGAGGATGCTCCAGGGAAACAGCGCCTCGTCGCCTACGTGGTGGAGCGCACGTGGGTTCAGGGTTCAGGGTTCAGGGTTCAGGGGACGGCAGAGGGAGCGCAGTTAGAAGCTGAGTTGCGGAGCTATCTCCAGAGTCACTTGCCCGACTACATGGTGCCGAGTGCCTTCGTGCTGCTCGATACGTTGCCACTCACCCCCAACGGTAAGCTGGATCGCAAAGCACTCCCGGTGCCCCACCACCGCTCGCAATCGGCAGTTCACGCCTATCCGCGCACTCGTGCGGAACACCAACTGGCACAGCTTTGGACGGAACTGCTCAACCTTCCGACGGTTGGTATCCACGATAGCTTCTTCGACCTCGGTGGCCACTCCCTCCTCGCCGTCCGGCTCCTGGCCTATATCAACCAGCAGTTTGGCCACCCGCTACCGTTGCGCACCCTCTTTACCACGCCCACCATCGCACAACTCGCCTCTGTCCTCACTACGACATCCACCGTACCTACCCACACGCCTATTGTCGCACTGCAACCACGGGGGTCGTCCCCGCCGCTTTTCTGCGCGCCGGGTGCCGGTGGCAGTGCCTTCTCCCTCCACCCGCTCGCCCATGCCCTCGGTGCCGAGCAACCAGTCTACGGACTTGAGGCGTTGGGACTTGATGGCCATACCACTCCCCACTCCACGGTTGAAGCGGCAGCGGCGCACCACCTAGATGCCCTGCGCCAGCTGCAGGGTGCAGAGCCCTACTACCTACTTGGTCACTCCTTTGGCGGCCTGATCGCCTATGAACTCGCACAGCAACTGCAGCAGGCAGGCGCGACGATTGGCGCAGTGATTATTCTCGATGGGATTGCCCCAGGCGGTGAACCCGGAGCGGTCGATAACGTGGAGATCGTGCTCCTCTGCGAGCGCCTTTGGCTGGAAGAGGTAGGCGCCCAGCCATCCCTAAGCGCAGCGCAACTCCAGCCACTGACGAGCGACGAACGCCTCCTGCTGCTCAAGCAGTCCCTCGAGTCAGCCGGGGCGCTACCGCCTCAGAGTAGCCTGGATGAACTCCGTGGCTTCCTGAGCGTAGCCATGGCCAATGTTGCGACAACGTACCACCCCACGACCGTGGCTCCCCTACCGATCCATCTCGTGTTGGCTGAGGCGGAGACGGAAGATACCCAGCGCACGCTAATTGATGGCTGGGCAGCCTATGGCGAAGTGACCGTCTTGCGCTCACCAGGTACCCATACCACGATGCTCTACCCACCCCATGTTCAGCAACTCGCATCGATCGTGTCGGCAATCGTGCAGGCTGACGTGGGACAGCTTCCCTCGCGATCCCAGGTGTAACCTATAGGCATGGAATACCCAGGCTCTGCCGCAGGAGCTTCGTCACCCTGCTCGCTGGCGGGAGCACGGTACCTCACGGTGACGTCGATGGACTCTTTACATCCCCCAGACGGTAATTGCCATCCCGGCGTATTGCGCGCTCCGCTGCCAGATCTTCTCCTCCCAGGGGATGGTGGGCCGCCGGTCGAAGATGACCAGGTGCGCCTCCTCCGCCCCCATCGCGTCGGCGTAGCGCCAGGTCTGCTCCAGCCCCGCAGCTAGCGTCTGCTCCAGGGATTGGTAGCGAAGCTTCAGCTCGATCACCCCGCGCTGCACGCCACCCGGGTAGTTCCAGACGACGCAGAGGTCGGTGCGCC
>CAIWUD010000166.1 GCA_903915775.1 uncultured Chloroflexota bacterium
CAGCCCATCAGGCGCCGGTAGCATGTAGTTGGGGAGATCCATGGGCTACTTCCAGAGATAGAGAAAGAGCAGGGCCAGGATCAGCGCCCCGCCAAAGAGGTACACACCATAATCCTGGGCCTTACCCGTCTGTAGGCGTCGCACCTGCCGACCACTCGCCACACTACCCGAGGCTAGGGCGTCGGGGCCATCGTTGAAGAGGGTGTCGTCGATGATGAAGTTGAGTTTACCCAACCAGAGCGTTACCACTCCGATGCCACTCACAATCCGCGCCAGGATCTGTTGATCAATCCAGGCCCAGAGGATCGCCAGGAGCGCCACTAGGCGTCCAAAGCTCAGTTGATAGAGGGCATCGATACGGTACTGCTCGTGCAGGAGTTGAAAGAGGCCAGGCATGCGCTGTGCGAGGGGATCCTGTTCAGTTGCCCGCGTAAAGGCACCTCGATAGAGCCACCAGCCAGCTGCAATACCAGCCAGAGCGATCAGCAGCGAGATGGCCGCCACCAACAGGCTAAAGGCTGCCGCCTCCTGCCCCCAGATGCTGCTCAGCCAGTGGCCGAGAGGACCGCCGAAGGGCAGGTTGAAGAGCCCAGCCGTCACCGCAAAGCTGGCCAGGATTACCAGCGGAGCAGTGAGTAGCGGATCCTCATGCCAATGGGCCCCCTGGTTGAGGTGGTGCGGCTCGTCGTGTTGATGAGCAGCGGTGGAGGGGCGATCCGCTGATCGTTCTGGGTTAGTAGCTGGGAGTGGCTGCTCGCCGCGGTAGCTACCGAAGAAGATCAGGTACCACTGGCGCGTCATGTAGCAGGCGGTCAGGAAGGCTGCCACGGCCAGTAGCCCAAAGATGACCCAGTGCCCACCCTTGAAGGCCGTGGCCAGGATCTCATCCTTGCTCCAGAAGCCTGCGAAGGGCACGACTCCGGCCAGGGCGAGATAGCCGATCGTGTAGCTCCAGAAGGTCCAGGGCATCCTGCTACGCAGCCCACCCATATTGCGAATATCTTGGGCGCTCTGCTGGGCGGCGTACGCATCCTTCCGGTGCAGTGCGCTCATCGCCGGAGTCGCCTCCATGGCGTGGATAATCGAGCCCGAGCCAAGGAAGAGCAGCGCCTTGAAGAAGGCATGGGTGAGAAGGTGGAACATTCCTGCCACCCAGCCACCAATGCCCAGGGCGGCGATCATAAACCCCAACTGCGACAGGGTACTGTAGGCGAGGATGCGTTTGATATCGTACTGGGCTAGCGCAACGGTTGCCGCAAAGAGGGCGGTGAAGGTTCCAATGGCGGCAACAACAGCGAGGGCGGTACCATCATCGGCGGTGAAGATGGGGAAGGTACGTGCCACCAGAAACACTCCTGCCGAGACCATTGTTGCCGCGTGGATCAGGGCAGAAACAGGGGTTGGGCCCTCCATCGCATCAGGGAGCCAGACGTGGAGGGGGAACTGGGCACTCTTGCCGATGGTGCCACAGAAGATCAGGAGCGCGATCGCGGTTGCGTGGCTCAGCCCGAAGAGGCCTGTCTCTGTAGCAAGGCGTGCCAGGAGTGCGGGGTCGAAGATCGCACCAGGTTCGCTCCCGAAGGCCAGACTTCCCGCCTGGGTGTAGAGGTAGACGAGACCGAGTAGCAGCAGCACATCCCCGATGCGCGTGGTAATGAAGGCCTTTACCGCAGCCCTATAGGCCTGGGGCCGCTCGTAGAAGAAGCCGATGAGCAGGTAGGAGCAGAGGCCCATCACCTCCCAGGCCATGAAGAAGAGCAGCAGGTTGTCGGCCATCGCCATGAGCAGCATCGCCGCCGTGAAGAGCGAAATGAAGCTGAAGAAGCGGCTCTGGCGCGGATGGGCCGCCATGTAGCCCAGGCTAAAGAGGTGAATGCAGGTTGAGGTGATCGTCACCATGGCGAGCAGAGCTGCCGCCGCGGTGTCGACGTAGAAGCCCATTGCCAGGGTATTGCTCCCCAGGGGCGCCCACGCGATACGCTGCACCAGGTTTGGTGCAGGAAAGTGGAACAGCTGGGTAGGCTCTGTGCCATGAGCGGCGGGCTCTTGTTGTAGCAGGCGACCATCGTGCAGCGCAAAGCCCTGAGCCGTTGCGGCCAAGAGGCCTATCGCCAGCAGGGTGGCCAGGCCCATCAGTGCAATCGCCGTCCAGCCACTTGCGGCACGACTCCGCCGCAACGGTGTCAAGCTGATCAGGGTGCTACCGAGCAGCGGCAGCAGAGGAATGAGCCAGGCAGAGTGCAGGAAAAAGGCCATGAATTGCTCCGCAGGGCAAAAGGGCGAACGACCCCGACGAGCCTTACCCTTTCAGCGAATCGACTTCATCAATGTTTGAGGTCTGCCAGGCGCGGTAGATCGCGATCACGAGGGCCAGGCCCACAGCGGCCTCAGCAGCGGCCACGGTAATGACGAAAATCACGAAAGTCTGCCCACCGGTCGAACTAGGCGTGAGGTAGCGCCAGAAGGCGATCAGGTTAATATTGACCGCATTGAGCATCAGTTCAATGCCCATGAGTACACCAACCATGCTCCGCCGTGCGAGGGCACCGAAGAGGCCAATACAGAAGAGGGCTGCGGCAACAGCCAGGAGGGCCTCAAGTGGAATGGCGTTGGGCATAGGTCGCTACTCTCTGTCGGTTGTGGAGGGCGCCGGTGGCTGCTCGCTCTCAGGGGTGGGTGCTGCTTGGCGCGTTGTGCTCAGTTGCTGTAACGTATGCTCCTCGGCCAGCGTCAAGATGCGCCGACGGCGAGCACGCTCCTCAAAGGCGATGACGATGGCTCCGATGAGCGCCATGGTAAGGAGGACACCAACCACCTGGAACTGCAGGAGGTAGGTAAATACAACGTCGCGCCCAAGTTCAGCCGGGCCGATCAACTGCTCACTGCCACCTGCAGCCGGGGGAGCGGGCAGGTTCCAGCGATGGCTCAGCAGGGTGGGGATCAGCACGGCGGCAAAGAGGGTTACACAGATGACGCTGGTAACCCAGAGGCGCCAGCCCGTGACCATGTAGCGCCCCGTCTCAAGCTGTCGGGTCAGCATGATCGCGAAGAGAATCAGGATGGAGATAGCGCCGACGTAGATGAGTACCTGTGCCACCGCGATAAACTCCGCTTCCAGCAGCAGGTAGAGGGCGCCAACGCCAAAGAAGCAGGCGATCAGCCAGAGAGCGGCGTGAATGATGTTGCGCACGGTCACGGACATCATCGCCGAGCCGACGATGAGTGCGGTTACGAGCGCGAAACTCACCTGAATCAGTGTGTTCATGGCTGTTCGTAGCGATCCGCAACTACCTCGACGAGAGGGCGAGATCGCGTAGATCCTCCAACTCTGCACGGCTGCGTGCGGCCTGTGTTGCCGCGTAGATCCGCCCAACCATGATGTAACTGGCCAGATTGAGCCCCAGCGTCACAACGAACGCCGTAGCCCAGCGCATGAAGGGCGTCCAACCCTCGAGTAGTGCCAGACCCTCAGGGGCACCCCAGCGCGTCAGGCCAAGCCAGATCGCCGCACTGAAGATATTGACCATGGCCAGGGGGATCAAGAACTTCCAACCAAACTCCATCAACTGATCGACCCGTAGGCGCGGGTAGGCGCCACGGATCCAGATCATCACGAAGAAGATGGCGTAGGTCTTAGCCAGGAAGTAGCTAACACCCAGCACACCGGCGAGCAGATTGAAGATCCAGTGACCATCGAGGTTGGTTGGGGTGATCGCCTGACTGAAGAGCCAACCGACCCCGGGCCCCTGCCAACCCCCAAAGAAGATCGTTGCGGTGATGGCGCAGAGCAGAAAGTTGAGGAGATACTGAGCCAGGTAGAAGAGGCCGAACTTCATGCCACTATACTCGGTCATATAGCCAGCCACAATTTCCGATTCGGCCTCAGGAATATCGAAGGGGGTACGCTCACCCTCAGCGAGTGCCGCGATGAAGAAGCAGACGCAGGCCAGGAAGCCAACGGGGGTGAAGACGAACCAGCCCAGGCCGAGATCCGGAACCCCTGGCAGGTCGACACTACGGATAAACAGACCAGCCTGGGCATCGATCAACTCCACGATCGAGAGGGTCCCCGTCAGCATCACGATGGCGAGAAGACTGAGGATGGCCGGAATCTCGTAGCTGACCATCTGGGCCACCGCGCGCATTGCGCCGAGCAGGGCAAACTTGTTGTTCGAGGCCCAGCCGGCCATCATCAGGCCAACGGCGCTGATGGATGAGACGGCGAAGAAGAAGAGCAACCCCGCATTGAGGTCGACAGGCACCATGCCGGGTCCCCAGGGCACCACCGCGAACATGAGCATAGTTGGCGCTACCACCACACAGGGTGCGATCAGGTGCACCCAACGATCGGCGGCGGTGGGAACGATATCCTCTTTGGTGAACATCTTGACCCCATCGGCTACCGGTTGAAAGAGCCCTTCAGGACCGACCCGATTGGGCCCGATGCGATCCTGCATCCTAGCGATCGCACGTCGCTCGTAGTAGGTCAGGAAGAGCATCTGGAGGGGGGCGATGAGGAAGAGGATGGTGGCGACGAGGATATGGCTGACGAGGCTGATCAGCCAGGAGGGCCAACCCCAGCCGAATGTCATGTTGATCACGCTGTTGAGGATATCGTACATGTAGCAACTCCGCGTTGAACGGGTTTGTGGCAACCCCACCGCCTACGAGGGCTTCGACTCACCTTCAGGATTCTCACCGGCGGCCTTAGCCGCATTCTTCGCCCGAATAGCGGCGAGGCGGGCGGCCTTCTCATCGGCGGGCGTTGGCGGTGGCGCAGCCGGAGGTTCGGCATCGGCAGCCTTAGCCGCATTCTTTGCCCGAATAGCGGCGAGGCGGGCGGCCTTCTCATCGGCGGGTGTTGGTGGTGGCGCAGCCGGAGGTTCGGCATCGGCAGCCTTAGCCGCATTTGCCGCCTTGATCGCCGCAAGTTTTGCCGCCTTCTCCTCGGCACTCAGCTTGGCGGGTGGGGCAGGCGGTACCTCAGTTGGGGGCGTAGCAGGCGGAGCCTGGGCAGCCAATTCACGGCGTCGAGCGGCAATACGCTCGGTCAGTTGTGGGGCCATACCGATCACATCGGGACGGCGCTTGATATTCGCCTGCAGCTTCTTCAGCGCCCCCTCACGCGCCTCAGCCCAGAGGGATGGTGCCATCTGCTCGTAGTAGCTGATGGGTCGGTTCAACTCCGCCTTACGGATGGTCAGCCCCTGGTGGTCGGCGGTCGAGAGCTCAAAGGCGTGATCCATCTTAATCGCATCAAACGGACAGATCTCGGCGCAGAAGCCGCAACTCATGCAGGCATCATACTCGATTACGAACTCAGCGACCGCCGGTACTGCCTTCCCCGTGGCAGGATCTTTCGCCTGGGTCATGTGGATTACCTGTGGCGGACAGATGCGCTGGCACTGGAAACAGGAGGTACAGAGCTCGTGGCCCGTCGCGTCATCGTAGAGCAGGATGGGCATGTTACGGTACGCTTCGGGTAGGCGTGGGCGCTCCTCAGGGTATTGCTGGGTAAATGTTCCGTGAATATCGCTCAAACCACGAGGTTTGCGAAACGACTCGCGCCAGTGAGTCCAGATCACGGCCATGCTCTCTAGCAGACCACCCCCTGGGAGTAGTCGTTTGCGTTGCGCGCCTCGTTCAACGGGAAGCACCTTCCCACGCTCAATCTGAATCGTTGTCATGCGATGACTATCTTTTTGGATACCTGTTGATACAGCTCTCTGGCGGAACCAAGGCTGGGTTAGGGTCCTTTGTGGAGGGCCATGCCCTCCACACCTCCTGCACGCTGGCTCAGTTGGGGCCCTCTGCGAAGGGTGATACCCTCCACACCTCCTGCACGCTGGCTCAGTTGGGGCCCTCTGCGAAGGGTGATACCCTCCACACCTCCCGCACGCTGGCTCAGTTGGGGCCCTCTGCGGGGGTGGATACCCTCCACGCCTCCCACCGGACGGCTCGGTCAGGGTGCTCTGTGGAGGGCCAAGCCCTCCACGCCACTCTTTAGCGATCGA
>CAIWUD010000167.1 GCA_903915775.1 uncultured Chloroflexota bacterium
CTTCTTCACGAACTGCTGTTTTCTCCCATTCCGATTCGAGCGGTTCACCTTTTTTCCAGAGCGTCATAATTGATGCGACTAATATGCCATTTGGCAACAAGTGCTCATATAGTTGTTTCATTACCCGTTCTACTGCTCCAGATTCGATGATTAATTGCAATGAACTTGATGGGATCAGGATGGTCTGATATTTGCGCAAAAGTTCTAGATTTTCTAAGTATTGCTCGTATAACTTTGGCTCTAATTTCAAGTCGTCTGCTTTATGCTGGCATATGGCTAACATCTCTGGCGAATTATCAACGCCATCAATATCAAATCCTTGCTGTAAATAATCTAACAATAGTCGCCCAGTGCCACAGCCTACATCAAGAACGGGCTGTCCATATTTTTGGATAATTTCAAGATAGAAATGGCGGTCCGCCCAATTTGATGTATCTCCACGCAACACATCCCAGGCTTCTGCCATTAGACCTTTATATTCGTATTCAGGTAGTTTCATATTTTTTCCTTGGGTCATTGCTTGGCTGAGAAAATATGGTCAGTAGTGAAAGATAGTGTTGGAATAGTTGTTGCAGCAATGCGATGACCATGAAAAACTTTGGTGAGTTTTGTATACTGGTCCTCAAACGGTTGTGTATACTGTTCGATAATTTGTTTTTGCACATCCACAATCCAAACTTCTGCAATACCGGCTAGCGCATACTGCGGTAGCTTTTGCTCGCGGTCATACGCAAGCGAACTATCGGACACTTCGATAACAAGCAAAATATCATTAGGTGCAGGCAATGCTGTGGTATAACTATCGTCGCGGGGACGCAGCACGGCAACATCTGGTTGCGGCTCACCAAATTGATTAAGTTCAATGGGATTCTGGACACTAAGCAGTCCCGTCGTGCCAAGCAACGCACTTAGAAGTTGGGTCAGTTTAATGACTAATCCAACGTGGAAAGGACCAACGGGACTCATAAGAAGTATTTCCCCATCAAGTAGTTCAACACGATCATCCTCGGTGAGAATTTGAGCCTCACGCATCCGGCGATAATCGTCAACAGTAAATTGTCGTCGGGCTGCGGGAGCAATAGTCATAACTCTATCTCCTAGCTTGTACACAAAGCTACTGCCAGGGACACTATACCACGCGTCGCCACGACTTGGGTAGTGAGAACAAGCTCTTGCCTAACGCCCGCCTCACGCTTAGCTCGCTCGGCCTCTAGAGCTTTGCGCTGCATATCGCGACTACGCCTAACATCACCAACGACCAGAGAATCATATCTTGCATGCTTCGCGAAGTAAGGCCCTAACCAGCCGTCTTCGTGCGTGAACGCCATCGTCCATGCCAGGCTTTTGGGGAAGACCAAGTAATCTGATGCGTTGCAGCTGGTCGGAAATAGATCAGTAAGCAAAGCAGATACTCGATCATTCGATAGCACGACGATCTCAAATGCAACTTGTTCAGCGTATCGAAGCTCGGCTTCCCGCTTGCAAACGGATGGAAATGCGCCTGCACTAAATGTGTGCCAGAGGTAAGCCTCAATATTGGCTCCCTGAGCATTCTTCGCATACACATCAATCCACTCTTCAAGGAGTTGCTGAACTTCTCGCTCCGTGAATCTTCGAAGAATCCGACCCGGACCTACTTTGAGTTCATCCTTTGAAATCATCGTGCACCACACTGAGAAGGCGAAGCGGGTATGCCGCAATCGTGCATTGTGTTCGTATCAAGAACATAGCGATTAGTTGTCGTCAATGAGTAATTGCTCAAGAATATCTGGTGTCAGACCACGCTCAACGGCTTTCGAACCGATGTCGTCCATCAGATCGCGGAGCGCTTGAGGCGATGAGGTGGTAAATTCACGGAGAAATAAATGCACTAACGCCCGGATTTTCTACTGTTCTTCTGGTGTAGCTATTTGATAGGCTTCCGCGGTGACAGGATCAAGTGTGACCTGAATACTTGTATTATCGCTCAACCCGCTTTCGGGTAACGAAGCGCAACAAACACGGGCAGGCTTGCTTGCACAAACCGGCCCGTGGGCGTATCCTTTCGGGAGCAGCACCAACTGAAGGTGGCATCTACCACGAGGGAATAACCCATGATCAGCGTCCGTGACGCCTATACGAGTTGGGCCACCAGCTATGACCATGATCGTAACTCCACCCGTGATCTCGATCAGCAGGTGACCATCCAACTCCTCGGACCACAGCGCGCTGAGCAGCTGCTCGAGCTCGGCTGTGGCACGGGGAAGAATACCCAGTTCCTGGCTACCATCGGTACCCACGTGCATGCACTCGACCTCACGGAAGCCATGCTCGCCCGTGCACAGGCAAAAGTTTCAGCCTCCAACGTTACCTTTGCGCTGGCCGACCTCACCCAGCCGTGGCCCTGCCCCAACCAGACCTACGATCTGATTGTGGCCAACCTGGTGCTAGAGCATATTGCCGATCTGGAGTTTATCTTCGCTGAGGTCAGGCGCTGCCTCAAGCCGGGGGGGCGCTTCTTCCTCTGCGAACTCCATCCGGCCAAACAGTACCAGGGCCTCCAGGCCTACTTCACCCGTGATGAGGCTGAGGTGCGTGTCCCCGCCTACCTGCACCATCTCACCGACTACCTCGACGCGGCTGCAACGAACGCGCTGCGCTTGCGCCAACTGCGTGAGTGGTGGCCCACAGATGATCGTGCATGCCCACCGCGACTCCTCTCGCTCCTCTTTGAGGGGTAGGGGCGCTGAGCGTAGCGGGAGGCGCGGAGGGCGCAGCCCTCCGCAAAAGACCCTAACCCAGCCCTGGGAGCGCAGCCGCAATTGAACCACACCCTCAATGAACGTAACACTATGAACGTGACACTGCCTATGCACCTCGATGACCTTGACACACCGGCCTTAGCCATCGATCTCGACCTCATGGAGGCGAATATCGACCTGATGATCAGGCGACTACGACCGCAAGCTGTACATGTCCGTCCACACCTCAAGACTGCCAAAAGCCCCGACGTTGCCCGAGTGATGCGCGACGCGGGGGCGATCGGCTTCTGTGTCGCCAAGCTAGGCGAGGCCGAGGTGATGGCTGCGGCTGGCGTTGACGATCTCCTCATCACGAGCGAGATTGTCGGTGCGGCGAAGCTGGGTCGGCTCGCGACGCTTCATGCTGCGCATCCGCGGGTGCGCGTGGTGGTTGACAGTGCTGATGGTGCACGTATGCTGAATGGTGCCGTTGCAGGATCGGCTACCCCGCTCGAACTGCTGATCAACCTCGATGTTGGCCAGGGCCGTTGCGGTGTACTCCCTGGAACTGCGGCCCTCGAACTTGCCCGTAGCGTTGCTCGGCTACCCCACGTACGCCTGGTGGGTCTGCAGGGGTACGAAGGTCACCTGCAGCAACTCACCGACCGGGATGAACTGATCCGACGGGTTGATGAGGCGATGGGCATGCTCACCATGACCGCCGATCTCCTCCGTCGCGATGGGCATACGATCACTACTGTCACCACGGGTGGTACCGCTACCTGCGAATATTGTGCCGCCTACCCCGGGATCACTGAGATTCAGCCTGGCTCATTCGTCTTCCTCGACCGCTCCTACCGCGATCGGCTCGCTCCAGAGAGTGGCTACAAGAATGCGCTGACGGTGCTGGCAACGGTTATCAGTCGCCCCAGAGCGGGGCGCGCAGTGGTCGACGCAGGCTTAAAAACCCTCTCCAACGATCTCGGGAACGCGGAACCTGTAGGGTTACCCGGCGTTCACTACCGCCCAGCCGGTGATGAACATGGCATCCTGGAGTGGGATAGCGCACAGCAGTCACCACTCAACCTCGGTGACCGCGTTGCGCTGATTCCCAGCCATATTGACACGACTGTGAACCTACACGACACCTACTATGCCCACCGTAGCGGGCTGATCAGCGCAATCTGGCCAATCGCAGCACGTGGGAAGGTGCAGTGAGCTTTGCACGATAACCGCCAGATCGTCCATACTATCCGCGATGCTCCAACACTGGCTATTCTCGCCCGATCCGGATGGTATGGGTAGAGGATCTACCGGAGCATCCCTGTGGGCATGGTTTCGCAGCACGATCATGTGTGGCCATCATGTCAGGTGGGTGCAGCGAGCTGTTGGAACAAGCTGAGGAGGACGTCGTTTTTCACTTCTCTCGGAGGTAGATGAACAAGCCAGAAAGCGCCACCGTGAAGAACATCAATCCGAACAGCGCAACGCGCAGCGCGCCGCCCTGGGCAGGATTGGTCAGGCCCTCCCGCGCCAGGAAAACCAGGTTGAGCAGCAGGTACGTACCGATGGAAACCAGCGCCGCCAGCTGGAGCCTGCTGTTCAACCTGCCGGAGGCCGCAATTGCCAACCAGAGCAGGATGACCAGATTGGACGTGACGCGCAGCGGCTCCAACTGGTTGCTGGCGGCGTGCAGGAGGAGGTCAAAGAGTTGAACCAGGGCGATGGCGAGCCCGATGAGTTTCATTCTGCCGCGCCTCTCTGTCGGGTGGCGCTCCACAGCGACCAGACCAACATTAACGTAGCCAGCGGCAGAACGACCTGGTTGCCAATCGCTCCGGGCGGAGTGTGGGTAAATGTCACCGGCCTCATCATCCCAACCAGTTGGCGCAGCAGCCCTTCCAGGATCAGCATTAGCCACATGAACGGAACTAGCGAACGGTAACGAATGACCACTAGTAGCTGGATCATGGCAAAGAGCAGCTGCGAGCTGCCCCATAGCGCAAAGGCGAAGATAATCCCATCCGCCCCCGCTACCGATAAATCTATCCCGGCGATACTGCCAGCACCGCCGTCGGGCGAGAGCAGGTGGATACAACTGCGCACGGCGCTGACAATAGCATACAAAGCGAACGCGTAGAATGGGAGTTTCATCCCGTGGACGGTGTTATCAATTCGGGTAGGCAAGAGCAGTTCAAGAAGAGCTTTCATAACCCTATCCCTTTGGCGTCGAGTATGCCAATCATGAAGGTACGAACTGATTGCGAGGGTCAATGACCTGGGCGGAAGTGCCTTTCCGTTATGCGGCTTCTTGCAGATCGGCTCAGGAAGCATTGAAGGCGGACTCAAGCGCTTTGATATCGATCTTCGTCATCTTCAACATTGCCTGCAACGTCCGATCCGCAGCTTGTCGATCCGCAGCACCCAAGAGCTGCGGCAAGATCTGCGGAACAATTTGCCAAGACACGCCAAAGCGGTCTTTCAACCAGGCGCAGCGCCCTTCTGAACCGCCATCTGCTGTGAGTGCACTCCAGAGGCGATCCGTCTCTTCTTGATCCTTGGTGCTGATGACGATTGAGGCTGCTTCGGTGGGTTTGAATTGTGGCCCACCATTCAACGCCTGAAACGGTACTCCATCAAGCGTAAAGGTGACCATCATGGGTGAAATGCTTGTGATTTCAGAGTTTGGAATGAGTGATGTGTAGAGCCGTGCGGCCTCTTCGGCGTTGCCGTCGTACCAAAGGCAAACCGATAGTGCGGATGAAATGCTCATTCTGTTGGCCCTCCTATGGTTGGGGGTGCCGCATCACCATTCACCCGCGGCCGCCACTGGCGATGCGGCGACTCACCGCTACTAAACCTCAATATCAAAGTGCATCACCTCTTCACGGCTGCCAAGCTTCGTGTAGAGCGCTATGGCTGGTTCATCTCCGTAGTCGGCCTGAACATATATGACGCTTGCCGACCGGCCAACAGCAACTTGCTTGAGCTTTTCGATCATGGCGGTGGCGACGCCTTTGCGACGATGCGACTCCTCTACCGCCAGATCGTATAGATAGATCTCGCTAACGGCCTGCTCAAACTTTCTCAGCTCATATGCGGCCAAAGCACCAACGACTCTTCTGCCTGAAAATCCCGCTACTGCGATAAAGGTATCGCTGGCAAGCAAACTCTTTAGGTACTCAGCGTTTGGCTGATTTGCGCAGTAGCGGTCTAAATCGTCAAACGCTCGAGCGAACACACCGAGCATCTCCCTCAGTAGATCCACGTCATCAGAATGAAGCGTTCTTACCGAATATTCCATGGTGTAATCAAGGTCGAAACTTTTTGCAATACCTCGATGGTAACCTCTTCTGGTGCGTGACATACGAACTCTGCCTGACGGCTCCTCCAATCAAGATTTTTTACTTGATCGGACAATATAACCCCGGTTACGAGAATAGCATCTGGTAGTACGATCTCAAACGGATATCCCTTTCTCTGACCGGTAATCGGGCAGAAGATCGCCAGCCCAACCCTCCCATTATAACTTGCGGGTGATAGGACAATTGCGGGCCGTCGTCCGGCCTGTTCAGAACCCGCTTGTGGGTTAAATGTTAACCATACAATATCACCGCGGCTCGGAACATAACTCATCACCACACCTCGCTCCCTGCAGCCGCACCCGTCTCCTGTTCATGATGAATATTCTCAGGAGTAATCTGCGCAAGTAACGCTTCTAACGAATATGCCTGTACGGGAAGCGGAGCAATAACGAGCTTTCCCTCGATCAAGGAGATCTCCACAGGAGTATCGTCAGCCAATCCAATCTCTGTTGCAAATGACTTGGGGATGCGTAGCGCAAGACTGTTACCCCATTTCTGCACTCTACTCTGCATATTCCCTCCTTGTGTATATACAATGATTATACGTCTCGCTTGCTCCCTGTCAAGCCTCTAGCCCTCGTGAACAGGTACAGCCCTCGTGACTTTTGCACTATAACTGCGAGATCGTCTATACTATCCGCGATGGTCCAACATCGGATGTTCTCGCCCGATCCAGATGGTATGGGTAGAGGATCTATAGGAGCATCCCTGTGGGCATGGTTTCGCAGCACGATCATGCGTGACCATCGTGTAGGTGGGTGCAGCGAGCTGTTGGAACAAGGCGAGGAGGAGACGTCGATGTTGGGTTCGAACAACAAGAAGAAGGAAGAGGAAGAGCGTTTGGCGCGCGAGAAGCAGGAGCAGATCTCGCAGGCGATGCGCTCCATGAGTGACCAGATCGCCAGTCAGGGTAAACAGGTTGCCGATCTCGAGAAGCAGCTTGAGGCGGCGAAGAAGCAGGCAACCTCTGCGGATGCGAATGCCAAGGCACTCACAGCGGCCCAGGAGAAGATGCGCCAGATGGAGCGCGAGATGGCCCAACTGAAGAGCCAGGCCCAAGCGGCGGAGGCCCGGGCCAAAGAGGCTGCAGCCGCAGCAGCCGAGCAGGCGAAGGCAACCTTGGGCGCGAAACCTGCCGCTGTCCAGGGGCAGACGGTGCTCGGTGGCGCTGCAAAGGCCGTGGGTGGCCTAGCAGTCGGCAACAGCGCTTGGGTGCGCAAGGCGGGCGGGCAGAACCTGCGTCTGCGCGACAAGCCCGGTCTGAGCTCCAACGCCTTCGCTGGTCTCCCCCCCGGAACCGCGATGACCCTCCTCGAAGGGCCGGTGCAACTCGACAACTACCCCTGGTGGCGCGTTCGGGTCAGTGACGGTCGCGAGGGCTGGGTTGCCGGTACTGAACTCGTCACACAGCCCGAGTAGGCGCCGCTCTCAAAAAACCTTGCCCAATTTCGACGGGAGGCGTGGAGGGCACAGCCCTCCACAAAAAACCAACCCAATCAGGGTTTCGGTGGGAGGCGTGGAGGGCACAGCCCTCCACAAAAAACCAACCCAATCAGGGTTTCGCCAGGGAGCATTGCGCAACGTTATACCTCAAAACTGTTCAAGGAACGCCGCAGCCTCACGGCGGATCACTGCACGCTCATCCGGGTTCATACGAGCCAGGCCGAGCACCGCCGGCCCAAGGCGCGGGTTGGTGCGCAGTACCGTTTCGTGCTCCAGCAAAAAGTTCCAGTAGAGCAGATTGAAGGGGCAGGCCCCAGCCCCTGTACGGCGCTTCGGGTCGTAGACACAGCTGGCGCAGTAGTCGCCCATACGGTTGATGTAGCTCGCCGAGGCGATGTAGGGCTTGGTCGCTATTCTGCCCCCATCGGCGTTTAGCCCCATGCCGATCACGTTCGGGAGCATGACCCAGTCGTAGGCATCGGCGTAGACCGCCATGAACCAGGCGTTCACCTCCTGCGGCACGACGCCGGCGAGCAGACAGAAGTTACATAGGAGCATCAGCCGCTCGATGTGGTGCGTGTAACCGCTATCAAGCGCACGGCGAAGCGTATGCGCCATACAGCGGAGATCGCTCTCTCCCGTCCAGAACCAGTCTGGCAGTGGGCGTCTGGCGGCCCAGAAGTTCTGATCGCGCAGTGCTGGCAGTTGGCGCCAATATTGCCAGTAGATATACTCGCGCCAGCCCAGGATCTGGCGGATGAAGCCCTCGACCGAGTTGAGCGGTGCCGCCCCAGCCTGAAAAGCTGCTTCAGCCGCTTGTACCAGTTGCAGCGGGGTGAGCAGGCCGATATTCAACATGGGAGCCAGGCCGGAGTGGTAGAGCAGGGCTGAACGCTCAGCCATCGCATCCTCGTAGGGGCCAAAGTCGCGCAGACGCTCGGCGATGAAGCGCTGCAGCGCTCCCTGGGCCGCTGCCGCCGTCACTGGCAAGTTGAACTGCTCGACCGTACCCACCCCGTGCGGCATCGCAGCAACTTCTGCTGCCACAGCCAGGGTCAGCGCATCTGGCGGGAGATCTGGCGGAGGGGGTGGATGCAGAGCACGGGGCAACGGCTTCCGATTGTCAGCATCGTAGCTCCAGTGACCGCCAAGGGGCCCACCGTCAGCATCGAGCAGTACCCCAAAGTGGCGACGCATCGCCCGGTAGAAGGTTGCCATGATCGGGGTACGGGCGGGATCCGCATCCGGAAAGGGGTCGAACTGCCCAACCAGGAACTGGGTGTTGGGTAACAGATCTACCTGCAGACCAAGTTGCGTTGCTAGCCCCTGCTGGAGCCGCCGGGTGGGTTCTTCCGCGGCCGCCATAGTTACTAGCCGGGTCGTACCGAAATCCGTACAGTGAGCCTGCAGCCCGTGCAGAAAGTCTGGGGCGTGCCGGTAGTCCACCTGAAAACCGGCCTGCTCGAGCTCCAGTGCGTAGTGGCGCATGGCGCTGAGGATGAGGAGGAGCTTCTTACGCTGGTAGGGCTGCTGCGCGAGACGGGCAGCGCTCTCGATCAGGAGCACACGAACATGTGCACGCCCCACAGCCGCCTCCGCCATACGCAGCCCTGGGTGAAGTTGCAGCAACTGGTCGCCGAGAACCCAGACGGTGATGAACTGTGGTTGAGTCATACGTACCACACCCCTACGTTCCGGTACCGCGGAGAAAGATGTTGGGCCAGGCGCGGAAGCGGGTAAAGAAGGAATCACGGCCCACTTCACGATCACCCTGACGGATCACCCGGTAGATCGTAATATCACGGCCGTTACGAGCCAGGTCACTCTGGCGCAGGGTACCAGCCGGCAGCTGCGGATCATCAATGTAGACCGGCTCGCTGGGGGCGCGCACCTCATTGCTGATCAGCGGACCCTCCAGGAGCACCTGACGATCTGGAGGTGTGCCGTAGAGTTGCACCGTGAGGAGTTGGGCTGCATCATCGACAACCGTCTGCATGAGCAGCCAGTGACCAGTATCATTGACAAAGCGCAGATCGCTCACACCGGTGAAGATGGCGGCGTCCATGCCCTGGCCATCACCGTAGGCACCGAGCCCAAAACGGTCGTACCAACTGATGTAGAAGGCGTGGGCATGGCGCTCGGTGATCGGCAACCCCGCCCAGAAGGCAGTGCGAAAAACGGTGGTTGACACCTGACAGACGCCACCGCCCCACTCTAACTGGGTACGGTTCCCAATAATGGCGTACCCCTCCACAAAGCCCTGGGCAGCGTTGATCTCGCCGAGCTGATTGTTGAAGGAGAACTCCTCATCGGGAGCGATCAATACCCCATCCATGCGCCGTGCACCAGCCTGGATATTCGTCACCCGGTAGCTAGCCGAACCGCTGAAGCTACTCCGCCCCTCTGCAACGAGCTCACGGATGCCCAGTTCACCAAGATTGGC
>CAIWUD010000168.1 GCA_903915775.1 uncultured Chloroflexota bacterium
GACTGGGGCGGCGGCGCACCGACCTCTGCGTGGTCTGGAGCTACCCGGGCGGCGTGCAGCGCGGGGTGATCGAGCTGAAGATCCGCTACCAATCCCTGGAGCAGACACTGGCCGCAGGACTGGAGCAGACCTGGCGCTACGCCGACGCGATGGGGGCGGAGGAGGCGCACCTCGTCATCTTCGACCGCCGGTCCACCATCCCCTGGGAGGAGAAGATCTGGCAGCGGAGCGAGCAATACGCCGGGATGGCAATCACCGTCTGGGGCATGTAGGGGCAAGCCCCCGGCTACCCTGGGATCAGCGAGCG
Organism: uncultured Chloroflexota bacterium; assembly: GCA_903915775.1. Lineage (GTDB taxonomy): Bacteria > Chloroflexota > Chloroflexia > Chloroflexales > Chloroflexaceae > Viridilinea. The sequence continues at coordinate 308 of CAIWUD010000168.1, forward strand.
CAGGCTCGGTGATGGCGGGAACGGCGCACGTTCGTGCGGATGGCAATCGCATCGTTGATCCCATCGCCAACGAACGCCATGAAGCGTGCACTCCCTACATGGATCTGTTGTATCGCACTACCATCACTTGGAAACTGAACCGCGAGCCCATCGCCAATCTCGTAGCGCGCCTCGAGCATGGTGGGCAGTTCTAGGTGGCGCTCGGCTGCTGCGGCGAGGATGGCCCGTGCAATCGGGTGGCTCTGTCGCTGCTCGGCCGCAGCCGTGATACGCAGGATCTCGGTGCCTGTTAGTGGGCCGCAGGGGTAGATCGCTACCATATCGTGAGATCGTCATAGGTTTCCGCATCCTTGACGCACACGAGTCGCGTTGCTATAATGCCCTCACCTGAAAAATCAGGCCCTCCCCACCACAAATCTCGGGCATCCCGATCCCATCTGCTTCATCGCAAACGTAGTTACTACGTTGCTCCCCCCGCACGCTTGGTTCTACCCTGAATTCATGGCGCTCTCGGAGTATGGTGTTGACGAATAGCTCGTCGTACACGAACAACCTCGTCCGTTGACTTGCACCTCACCTGAACGATTCCAACTTCTGTACGAGGCCTCCGAACGGCTGCGTGAAACCATGGAGCGATACAGGCCCCCCCCTACAGGAGGACCAGTTCATGACCAGAGTCAATGGCGCTTCATTGATGCAACTTCTCGGCGAGATCCAGGATCGTAAGCAGTTTCAGACGCTCAACTGGCGTGGAACACTCACCGACTACCTCGATCTCGTTGCCCATGATGCCAAAGTGACCCGTAACGCGTTTCAGCGTATCTACGACATGATCATGTCCTACGGTACTGATGAGTTCATCGACGCGAAGAAACGCCTCATTCGCTACCGCTTCTTCTCCGATGAGACATTCGATGGTGATGATGCGATCTTTGGCCTCGAGATTCCCCTGATGCGTCTGGTCAACTTCTTCAAAGGTGCCGCGAAGGGCTACGGAACCGAAAAGCGCGTCCTGCTCCTCCATGGCCCTGTTGGTTCGTCAAAATCCACGATTGTGCGGCGGCTTAAGAAGGGGCTCGAACACTATTCCAAGACGAGTGAAGGCGCCCTCTACACCTACGACTGGTACCTTGGTCCAGTTGATGACCCTACGGCTTTCGATTGGCGTCTGCTTCCCGACTCCGATTGGGAACGCTGTCCGATGCATGAGGAGCCCCTCCACCTCATCCCCGCTGAGCTCCGCGAGATCTTCCTCGCTCAGCTCAATGAGGGCCGCTCGGCCGAAGAGCAGGTGCGCATCGAGGGTGATCTCTGTCCGGTCTGCCGCTTCCATTTCCGTGAACTGATGCACCGTTATGCGGGTGATTGGTCCCACGTGATGCGCCATGTGCGGGTGCGGCGCCTCCTCTTCAGTGAGCAGGATCGCATCGGCATCGGTACCTTTCAACCAAAAGATGAGAAGAATCAAGACTCGACGGAGTTGACGGGCGATATTAACTACCGCAAGATCGCCATCTATGGCTCCGACTCCGATCCACGCGCTTTTAACTTCGACGGCGAGTTTAATATCGCTAACCGTGGCATCGTCGAGTTTGTCGAGATGCTCAAACTCGATGTTGCCTTCCTCTATGATCTCCTGGGGGCCTCTCAGGAGCACCGCATCAAGTCGAAGAAGTTCGCGCAGACCGATATCGACGAGGTGATCATCGGTCATACCAACGAGCCTGAATACCGCCGCCTGGAGCATAATGAGTTCATGGAGGCGCTGAAGGATCGTACCGTCCGGATCGATATCCCTTACGTCACCCGTCTGCGAGATGAAGAGCGTATCTACAAGCGGGACTTCAATCGTAAGCGGGTTCGTGTACATATCGCTCCCCATACCCTAGAAGTGGCAGCGATGTGGGCCGTGCTCACTCGCCTCGAAGATCCTAAGAAGCCGAACCTGACGCTCCTCCAGAAGCTGAAGCTCTACAACGGCAAATCGCTCCCCGGCTTCACCGAGGATAATATCAAAGAGTTGCGCAAGGAGGCGGTGCGTGAGGGCATGGAGGGGATTAGTGCACGCTACATTCAGGATAAAATCTCCAATGCGCTTGTCTCAAACCAGGAGGAGGGCTACATCAACCCCTTCATGGTCATCAATGAACTGGAGAGTGGCCTGAAGAACCATGCCCTGATCAGTTCCGATGAGGATCGTAAGCGCTACCGCGATCTCCTCTCGATCGTCCGTGATGAGTATACCGAGATGGTGAAAAACGAGGTTCAGCGCGCCATCTCGGCTGATGAAGAGGCGATCAAGCGGCTCTGTGGAAACTATATCGATAATATCAAGGCCTATACGCAGCGCGAGAAGGTGCGTAACCGCTACACTGGCCAGTATGAAGAGCCTGACGAGCGCCTGATGCGCAGTATCGAGGAGAAGATTGATATTCCCGAAGCGCGTAAGGATGACTTCAGGCGCGAGATCATGAACTATATCGGCGCCCTGGCGGTCGAAGGGAAAACCTTCGACTATCGTACCAATGAGCGCCTCCACAAAGCGCTTGAGCTCAAGCTCTTCGAGGATCAGAAGGATAGTATCAAGCTGACCTCGCTCGTCTCACGGGTCATCGATAAGGATACCCAGGAGAAGATCGATGTGGTTAAGGCTCGGCTCATCCGTGACTTTGGCTACAACGACCAGTCGGCCACTGATGTCCTGAACTACGTTGCCTCAATTTTCGCCCGCGGCGATACAAGGGGTAGCTACTAATTCGTGTGCCTGGGTGAACTGGTGCTACCAGTTCTTCCCCCACGCACCGCATATGCCTATGTCCATGAAACGTGTAGACCGTGACCTCGGTCGGTTTCGTCAGATCGTACGCGGTAAAATCAAAAAAGATCTGCGCAAGTACATGTCGCAGGGTGAACTAATTGGGCGTCAAGGCAAACGCTTCGTCTCGATTCCCGTTCCGCAGATCGATATCCCCCAGTTTCGCTACGGTGCACGGCAGGGTGGTGGTGTGGCTCAGGGTGATGGGAACGTGGGTGACCCGATTGCCCAGGGCGATGGCCAGCAGGGTCAGGGGCAGGCTGGCTCCGATCCGGGCCACCACGTACTGGAGGTTGATGTCTCCCTCGAAGAGCTTGCCGCCATTCTCGGCGAAGAGTTGCAGTTGCCGAACATTCAGCCCAAGGGGAAGCAGAATATCGTCAGCGAGAAGGAGCGCTATAGCGGCATCCGCCGCACCGGTCCCAATTCGCTGCGCCACTTCAAGCGTACCTACCGCGAAGCTCTCCGGCGCCAGATTGCCGCCGGCGATTATGATCTCGCTAATCCCCTCGTGGTGCCCATCCGTGATGACATGCGCTATCGCTCTTGGAAGGAGACGCTACGCCCAGAGAGTAATGCCGTCATCATCTACATGATGGATGTCTCCGGTTCAATGGGCGCCGAACAGAAGGAGTTGGTGCGCATGACCGCCTTCTGGATCGAGACCTGGTTGCGCTCGCAGTACAAGGAGATCGATATTCGCTACATCGTGCACGATGCTGCGGCAAAAGAGGTCGACCAGGAGACCTTCTACCACATCCGTGAGGGGGGCGGGACCAAGATCTCCTCCGCCTATAAGCTCTGTAATCGCCTGATCGACGAGCGCTACCCCGCTTCCGAGTGGAATATCTACCCCTTTCACTTCTCCGATGGCGACAACTGGGGTGGAGGGGATACCCGGGAGTGTGTCGACCTGTTGAAGAGTGAACTGCTGCCCAAAGTCAACCTCTTCTGCTATGGTCAGGTGCGCTCGCTCTATGGCTCAGGCCGCTTTGCCCACGATCTTGAGGAGTATCTGCGCAGTGATGAGCGCATGGTTATCTCCGAGATCACCGAACGCGATGATATCTACGATACGATCAAGGATTTCCTCGGCAAAGGTAAGTGATTCGCCATCCCCCACACCGCTCCCATGCCCAGCGTTCTCGAGGCTCGGTGGGGTAGTCATAAGGCTGCACAGATGAAACAGACGCGCCTCCCTGCACAACTTGAGGCTGCTCGTGTGGAGATTGAGCAGATCGCTCGTGACTTTGGCCTCGACTTCTTCCCGATCATCTATGAACTGCTCGACTACCGTACGCTCTACGAGACCGCTGCTTTTGGTGGCTTTCCTACCCGCTACCCCCACTGGCGCTTCGGTATGGATTTCGACCAGTTACTCAAAGGTCACATCTGGGCCGGTTCGACGATCTACGAGATGGTGGTCAATACAAACCCTTCGTATGCCTACCTCCTTGAGGGTAATGAAGATGTGACCCAGAAGATGGTCATGGCTCATGTCACTGGCCATGCGGATTTTTTTAAGCAGAATATGTGGTTTGCCCATACGAATCGGAAAATGCTCGATACGATGGCCAACCACGCAACCCGTGTTCAGCGCATGATCGATCGTATCGGCTACGATCGCGTGGAAGATTTTATCGATACATGCCTCTCCCTGGAAAACCTGATCGACTACCACTCGCCCTATATTCGCCGCCCTGATGCCCAGTCGCCTAGACCTCTCATGAGTGATGAGGAGCCTGCAACGGTTGAGGGTCTCAGGGTTGAGCGCGAATATATGCGTGACTATATCAATCCCCCCGAGTACCTCGATCAGCAGCGGAAACAGCTTGAGGCTGCACGTGAGCGCCAGCGCCGCTTTCCTGAGCATCCGCAAAAGGATCTGCTCCTCTTCCTCATGAACTACGCGCCCCTTGAGCAGTGGCAACATACGGTGCTCGAAATCGTCCGTGATGAGGCCTACTACTTTGCTCCGCAGGGGATGACTAAGGTGCTCAACGAAGGCTGGGCCTGCCTTGCCCCCGCTTCGCTGCTCTACTGCGCACAAGGGCTCGTGCCAATCGAGGAGATTGTCAGGCGGCGCATGGCCATCGAGGTGAGTGATGGCGATTCGCCACAAACGATCTACGCCTGGGCGCACTTTACCGATTACCCCACCATTACCCTCCGCACGCGGCGTGGCCTGAAACTTGAGGGCTCGATCAACCATCGCCTCCTCCTTCCGGATGGCCGCTGGTGTCGCCTCGATCAGCTACGTCCTGGCGATCGTGTGACGATCAGCGGCGGTCAGCGTCTCTGGCCCCAAGCCTGTGTCCACCTCCACTGGCCACTCTTCGTCGCGGTGGGCTCTGCTGATGCCGTCCAGATCCATGCCGCCACCGACACCTGCTACGAGGAGGCGATCCCCCTACGACTCCCCGAGCTTGTTGATGCGCCCCTGGCGACCCTCCTGGGCTACCTCTGCAGCAGTCGCCATACCAGGAGGTTCGAGCATACACTCTGCTTCACCACCGATGTGCGCGCCCAGGCCGAAACCTTTGCTGCCCTGGTCTACTCCCTCTTCGGGGCAGAGCCACGCTGGCGTGAGGATGGGCAGCAGTGGCGGATCAGCTGCTCGCTCGACCATCTCACCTACATTCTTGAACAACTAGGCTTGATAACCGAGCTCTCCCCGCGTATCGATACGCTCCCCAATCTGATTCTGCGCTCACCCGAACATGTCGTTGCCGCCTTCGTACGCGCCCTCTACGACTGCGATGGCAATCTCCGTGATGGTGGTATCACCATCGCGGGCAGCAGCGACAGCATGAGTGAACGGCTACAACTCCTGCTGCTCAACTTTGGCATCCTCTCCACCCGCTCCCCCCAATCCACTGGCTGTTGGCAAATCCAGATCACCGGCCACGCTGCCGCCCAGTTTGCTACTTGCATCTTAGGCTCTGAAATCGACCTCCCACGCTCGCGTCAGTTGCAGCAGTGGCCAGCCGAGGAGTGGAGCGATGAGGTTGTGGCCGTTGAGTCCGGACACGGCGATGTCTACGATATCTCGGTGGCCCAGACCCACCGCTATGCGGCCCAGGGCATGATCAACCACAATAGCTACTGGCACTCCACCATCATGACCCAGAAAGTAGCCTCCGCCGCCGAGATTGTCTCGTTCGCCGATCTCCACAGTGGCGTGGTGGCCACTGGTAATGGCCGACTGAACCCCTACAAGCTCGGTCTCGAACTACTCCGTGATGTGGAAGATCGCTGGAACAAAGGTAAGTTTGGTAAAGAGTATGAGGAGTGTGAGGATATTGTCGCTAAGCGTAACTGGGATCGCCAGCTTGGCCTCGGGCGCCAGAAGATCTTCGAGATACGCAGGCTCTACAATGACGTCACCTTCATCGATGAGTTCTTGACCCCCGAGTTTGTGCTGAGCAATAAGCTCTTCACCTTTCGCTACAACCGTGACAGCGATCGCTACGAGGTTGCCTCCCGTGAGTTTCGCGAGATCAAAGAGAAGCTCCTCTTCAGCCTCACCAACTTTGGTCAACCCTTCATCTATGTCGAGGATGGCAACTATAACAACCGCGGTGAGCTCTACCTCCGCCATCGCCACGAGGGTGTTGATCTGAAGGCTGACTATGCCCGTGACACGATGCGCAATATCTACACGATCTGGACCCGTCCGGTCTACCTGGAGACCGTTGTTGATGAGAAGCGACGCCTCCTCTCCTTTGATGGTAGCGACTTCACCGATCGTCGCCTGGAGTAGATCCAGGGTCATGCTCCTCTCCGCATCCCCCCTCAGAACTCGTCCCAACCCAAGAGCCGATCAATGGTCACCATTACCCACCTGTTGCGCCATGCAACCACACGTCTGTCCTCCGTAAGCCCCACGGCACGTCTCGATGCCGAGCTCCTCCTGGCCCACACCCTGGGCTGGTCTCGTACACTCCTGATTGCCGAGCGGACGCACCAACCCACCCCTGGTGAGCAGGCTGCCTTTGAAGCACTGGTCGAACGCCGGATCAACCTTGAACCGGTTGCGTATATCGTCGGTCACAAGGAGTTTTACGGACTTGATCTGGAGGTCTCCCCCGCAACTCTGATCCCCCGGCCCGAGACAGAGCTCCTCGTCGAACTTGCCATCCAGATGGCCCATCGGATGGCCGGCTCTGATCGTCCCATCACGATTGCCGATATTGGTACCGGGAGTGGGGCGATTGCTATTGCTCTAGCCTCGCACCTACCCAATGCCCACCTCTACGCAACCGATCTCTCGCCTGCAGCCCTGGCGGTTGCGGCACGTAACCTTGCCCGTCACGGGCTCGAGCAACGCATCGAACTCCTCTATGGCGACCTCCTCAGCCCCTTGCTTGGGCCCGTCGACATGATTGTGAGTAATCCGCCCTACACTATCCTGGACGAGGTAGATGCCGATGTACGCGCCCACGAGCCACACCTTGCCCTTGATGGCGGCACAGACGGTGCGATGCTCTACCGCCGCCTCATTCCCTCCTTACACGCCTACCTCCGCCCCGGCGGAGGCGCACTGTTCGAGATAGGTGCGTGGCAGGCTGCCATCATCGCCCCGCTGATCCAGACCCATCTACCTCAGGCAACCTTTGCTCTCTATCGCGATCTCGCTGACCGTGATCGAGTCGTGGTGATCGAGCAGATTAACTAAGGTGCTCATCCTGTTGTCATCCTGTTGTCATCCCATCCCCTAGATCAATCGCCGCTCCTGTTCCTATACTTGCAAATCAGGGAACAGGAGGTCTTGCATGCTCGCACTCTTCGTCGCACTAGGCATTGCTGTCATTACGCTTCTGGTGCTGCTCCTCTGGTTTGTGCCCCACCTGTTACACCAACAGGCTGTACGTAGCTCTCAGGAGGCGGCTGATCTCCGTGGCATGCTGCTCAACATGCTCAATGAGCAAGAGGCAGTGATGGTCCGCCAGGCGCAGTTGAGCACCGCAATTGCTGACATGCAGAATCAGCTTGAGCAGATGGTTGAGACTACACGCAATAGTCCCATGCCGCATGCGCAACCCTCTGGCGATGACACTGCCCTGCGCACCCTCGAAGAACGGATAGTGACGATCCAAAATCAGATCCAGGGCTGGCTTGATATGCGTACTCGCGTGCAGCGCAACAACCTGAGCCAGGATAATGAAGCCTGGGCTAACCTGATGAGTCTTCTTGCTGCCATTCAGGAGCGGGTTGGTCTGCTCTCGACCAGTCGTATGAATACGGCGATAGGTGTCCAGGCTCATGCGCTCATCGAAGATCTCGAGAAAGAGATGGAGCACCTGCGCGCAATTTCTGACGATATCACCACCCTCCAGTGGCGTCTGCGCCGATCCCTGAGCGAGCGCGAGCCTGCTGTCCCGGCCCTTCGTGCCAAAACTAGTAGCACACCTAACTAGGGTGTCACGCTGGCGCAGCCGAAGCGGGAGGTGTGGAGGGCGTAGCCCTCCGCAAAAACCCCTAACCTAGCGTTGGTACTGCCAGCGGCTCACGCTGGCGCAGCCGAAGCGGGAGGTGTGGAGGGCGCAGCCCTCCGCAAAA
>CAIWUD010000169.1 GCA_903915775.1 uncultured Chloroflexota bacterium
CACAGCGGCGTGCCGCTCGGCTGGAACGCTTTGAGCAGGTACGCGAGTTGCACGCCAAGGGCTGGCCACTTCGAGCGATTGGCCGAGAGTTGGGCCTGAACCGCGGCACGGTACGCACACTCCTCCGTGCGTCGGAGTTCCCCGAACGTCAGCCACGCATGCTTCGCCAGCCCGGCGTGCTGGAACCCTTTATCCCCTACCTGGTTGAGCGCGGGAATGGCGGCTGCCGCAACGGGACTGTACTCTGGAAGGAGCTCGCTGAGCGCGGCTACACCGGGAAGCGAGGGACGGTCTTGACCTTTGTGACGCGGTTGCGGCGAGCGCTTGGCATCCCAACGGGGAAGCGCACGATCCTCGATGGGAAAGTGGCACTACCTGAGCCGCGGCCGCTGACGCCACGAGCTGCCGTCTGGCAGGTGCTGCAGCGACCAGCGAAGCAAGACGAGGCGACCGAAGCACGTATCACGAAGCTGCGCCAGGCCCATCTGGAGCTTGATGAAGCCATTACGCTTACGGAAGGCTTCGCAACGCTCATCCGAGCGCGGGACGCCGCATCACTCGACAGCTGGCTTGAGCAGGCTGCGACGAGTACCCTCAACGTTCCAAAGCTTTGCAGCCAGCCTCCGGCGTGACGATAACGCGGTGCGCGCCGGGGTTGAGCAGAAGTGAAGTACGGGGCCGGTCGAGGGTGAGATTAACAAGTTGAAGATGGTGAAGCGGGCGATGTTTGGCCGCGCCGGCTTCCCGCTTCTCCAGCGCCGGATACTCCTGACCGGCTGAGATTCACCAAACCCGGCCAAGAGCCTTTGCCCCATCCTACCATACCGAGCCGAGCCTGACCCAGGGCTTATTCGCGCTAACAAATGATCTCCCCTTGCACGGCACTTGGCCCGTTGGTGAGTTGCTCAAAAGTCAGCGAGGAGTTCATCCACAGTGCGCGTTGCCATGTCGACGAAGAGGGGATTGGTCTGCATGTAGTACGGAATAATCAGTACCGCTTGGTGCAAAGCGTAGCCACGCGATCGAGCCCACGTATGGTCATCAACACCGAGCGCCTGGCGAAATACCGTTCGGCCCACCTTGCCGAAAACCGTCCATGCCGGCATGATATCTGCAGCGGGATCGCCGACGCCTACTCCGCCGAAGTCAATCACTGCACCGAGTCGCCCCTCTTTGAGCAACAGGTTTGACCTCAGCAAGTCTCCGTGTATCCATACCCCTTTGCCATCCCATGGCCGTGTTTGGAGTGAGTAGTTCCAAGCGGCAAGCACAGCTTCTGCATCAATGGTGCCTGCGGATTCCTCTATACGGGCGCGAGTGACTTGATCGAGTTCCGTCAACGGAGCCCGACCGGCCCGAGGTGCCCCCGAGGGGTCGATCCGGCGTAGTTCCTGGATGAAGGTAGCGAGATCGTTGGCAGCTTCGGCTTCGTCCCGGACGAGATCGTCCTGATACGTAGAACCATCGATCCAGCTGTACACAGCCCAAGGGTACGGGTACCAGGGTGTCGGTTTTCCGGCTGCTATGGGCGTCGGGATACGCAGTGACAGATGCGGAGCGAGTTGCGGTAGCCAGGTCAACTCCCGTGTGAGCCCATCTGCCCATATGGCGACGCGCGAGAGCCGAACGCAGCGATCCTCACCCACTACACAGAGAGCATTAACCGTACCCGTTGAGCGAATCATGGTGATGGGCCGATCGGCAAGGTGAGGAAACTGCTCACTGAGTAGCCGACGAACGAGTTCTGTGTCTATGGGAATCTCTTCTGCATGCATCCTGACCTGTGCGGCAGATGCCTCGGCAGTTGTAGGGACCGATCGTGCCTCGCCGACCGCTGGAGCGCCTGATGCGACGGGCTTGGGCTTGCGAAGCTTGAAGACCGTGCTCTGCTTGAGGGCTCCGGCGCGGTCGTAAACCGTCCACGGCCCGACCTTCCTGCCACCCTCGTAGGCTCCCGCGTCCCAGAGTTGGCCGTCATCATAGTACCTTCGCCAGTAGCCGACCTGGACACCCTTCACGAATCCTCCGGTCTGGAGCGGTTGACCGTTCTCGCGCCACCACTGCCACGGACCGTCTAACTCTCCCTCCAGATACTCGCCGACCGCTTTCCGCTGTCCGCTCTTATACCAGTACTCCCACCGGCCGTGCTTTCTCCCACCCCAGTACGTCCCCTCGCCAGAGAGGGTGCCGTCGGCGAAGAGTTCACGGTGCGATCCGTCCTGCGGATGATCGTCCTGGTTCATGGCCCTCCTCGGGTGCAGGCATGAGTTTTCGGGACTTGAGCGCTCCCGCCTGAGCGGGTACGATTCGTCTACTTAGGCATGGTTCAGTTTCGGCTGCGCCGGCGTGACCCGCTGGCGGCACCAGGGCTGGGTTGGTTGTTTTTGTGGAGGGCTGCGCCCTCCACACCTCCCGGAAG
>CAIWUD010000170.1 GCA_903915775.1 uncultured Chloroflexota bacterium
CTGATCTGTCGGCCATCCCGATCCAGGCGCTCGACCCCCTCGAGTGGCTGCCCATCGAGGAGGAGCGTAAAGTTTGCCCGTTCCAGGGGCCAGGGACGATGGTCGTGAACGCGCAGCAGCCCGTCGAGCGGTTGGTCGAGGCGGGCTGGGTAGAGGTAGATCTCAGCGTCGGCGTAGCTCCAGCGCGGGAGCAGTTCGCCGCGACCGCGATCGCCCTCGGAGTAGGCAAAGCCACGCCGCAAGAGCGCCGTACCTGGTGCTGGTGTGAGGCGCAACATCCAGCTGTCCAGGCGCTGCCGGAAGAGTTGCCAGTGGCCGACAAGGGGTGAAGCGGCAGGCACAAAGTGGCGCGAGTACTGGTCAGCAAGCTGCAGGTAGGTGTTCAGATTGGCCAGGATGGGGAGCAGCTGGATGCAGAAGCTGAGCAGCAGCACCAACGTAGCTAGGCGCCGGTAGAGCCACTGGCGCGGGTGTGTAAGCCAGTCGAGCAGACCAGCAGCGGGCAGCAGGAGGAAGGGGACAACCACCAGCATGTAGCGTGGACCCCAACTCCCGTCGCCATGCCAGAAATCGATACGTGCGTAGAAGGCGAGGTGGACAACGAGCATCATCACGGCGAGGAGGCTCTCGCGGCCCTGTTGGCGCCGCCGCATCAGGAGGCCAGCCAGACCGAGGAGCAGGCAGGGCGCGTAGAGGAAGAGGCTCTTGCCACTGCTCAAAGTCAAGCCGAAGAGGCCCTCCTGCCAGGCGATATTCATGTGTTCGCCCGGGTCGAGCCCACCGTAACCGGTGTGTAGAGGGTGACCGAAGAGCAGCGTATTGTAGAGGCCGTAGAGGAGTAGGATCGGCAGGGCGCCGAGGGTTCCGAGCAGGGCTCGACCGAGGAAAACCCGCCAGGTTGGGCCACTCAGATTCTGCCAACTGACCGCGAGGGCGTAGAGCGCCACCACCGGCAGCGCGAGGAGGGTCTGGGCCTTCACACTGATCGCCGCGGCGGCAGCGGCACCAGCAACCACCCACCAGCGCGCATCGGGGCGGTGGAGCGCGTAGCAGCAGAGGACGAGCAGTAGCGTCACGGTCGGCTCGGCGAAGAGCGTCCGGCTGAAGGGAAGGGCGAGGCTACTTAGGCCATAGATCAGACCAACGGCCAGGGCAATTCGCAGCGAGTAGCCTAGGGAGTGAACCCAGGCGGCGAGCAGAGCCCCAGTCGCTGCGGTAAGCAGCGCTGGGAGCAGCATCACCCAGAGGCGCACCACCAGACCGGTGACATAGTCGGGCGCGAATTGGGCCAGCGTCGTGCCCAGGGCTACAAAGGGGAGGAGCAGCAGCGACTGGCCGGGGCCATAGCGGCTGTAGCGCGGCCCTTCGGGATCGGCTCCGACGGCATAGTTCATCAGAAAGTCGGGCTCCAGGGCAAAAGAGCCACGCTGCCAGAGACTTTCCGCCACTGCAAGCATCGTCTCCTCGTCGGAGGAGTAGGGATGTCCGCTCGACAGCAGCATGGAGCAGCCAAAGAGGAAGAGGAGCAGAGCCAGCCATGGTTGGGGGCGCCAGGCTGGGAGAGTGGGAGGCGCACGCATAAAAGTCTGCTTTGTCTTCAGCGCGGTGCTACATATCCTGCTACCACCCCTCAGCATCGACGTGGCTACAATCTGCCATCATTTCAGCGAGGTCTGCAAGGAAGAGGGGATCCTGAGCGGCAACCTCCATCCGCTGGAGTTTGACTTCGGTTTGCTGGCTCGTGAGCCGTTGCACAAGTGTCTCTGCAACGAGCTCAAACTCTTCGAGCGGCAGGATGACACCAATCGGATTTCCGGTGGCGTCAGTGATACATTGGCGCTTCAGGACGGTCACTGGTTCGTCCTCCTGGAAGTAGGTGAACGTTCCCATCTCAGGCAACGAAAGTTGGCGTGTCGGCCAAGCTGACCGGCATAATACCATAGGTATGTAGAGAAGCCGTAGGCCTACGCTGCACTACGATCGCGCTGGGTGGTGGAAGCCCATGTTCGCTGCAACGGCGTCCACTCGGGCAGCTGGATCGACAGGTGCTGCAGCGTCTCAGCTTCCGTGGTGATAGCACTGACAAACGAGAAGTAGGCCTGCTGCAGCTCGAGGAGTGCTGCCAGAGCTGGTGTACCTTCCAGGGAGCCCCACCTAGCGTGGTAGAGCAGACCGTCACGGAAGTAGAGGGTGCCTGTCTCGCCCGATCCACGAATGGAGAGTGCCCCCGTCACCGAGCTATAGGCCACCATGGCAATGAGTTCGCTCAACGGGAAGAGCGCGAGCGTACCTTCAAGTTTCAACTGAGTACTCCTGCATGTGCGCGAGGGCGATCATGGTGATCGTAGCACCACGAACATGGTCGGCGCAACATGACTTGAGTACCCTCATCGCACTGGACCACCCGACACAAAACGGCCCGTCCATGCGATCGCATAGACGGGCCAACCATGAGCATACGGTGTGCCCTAGCGCGGGCGTCCACCGGTAATGTAGTGCTCGAGCTGCTCGATCATGAAGCTCTGCTCGGCAATCACATCGGCCACCACATCACGGATCGAGACGATACCCACCAGTCGACCACCATCGAGTACCGGTAAGTGGCGCACATGGCGCTCAGTCATGAGTGCCATGCAATCCTCCACCGTCTGATCAGGATCGACATAGAGCACACGCTCAGTCATCAGATCGCGGACGGAGGTGGTATCTGCAGTGAGGACAGAGAATTTTCGTACGATATCACGCTCAGTGATAATCCCCACAAGCTGCTCACCCTCGGTGACCAGTAGTGCCCCAATGCCCTTCGCCGACATGAGCGTGATCGCATCACGCGCCGGCTGATTGGGGGTAATCGTCCAGAGAGGGCCGCTTCGATTCTCCAGCAGACGACGAACAGTTTTAGTCATAGGACACTCCAACAGGTGCTGAGCTGCAAACCCATCTCTAGTATACCCGGTTTTTGGCAGCTCGGAGTCACCAGACCTGATCGAGCAGTTCGGCCTTAATCGCCCGAAAGAGGTCAGCGTAGAGCGTCTCCCCCTCTTTGATCGGCGTTAACCCACCCCAGAGTGCATCGAAATAGTCCTGAAAGAGGGCCACCAGCGCGGGCTGCCTCACGGCCAGGTGGTGGATCGTTGTGGGCTGACCACTCTGAGTCCTGGCACTCGTGCTCAGGAGGAGCTCGGTCTGATCGACGATAACGAATGTTAGTAGGTGTGGCGCCTGCTTGCGATCGAGGTGGTAGTGGCGCAGGGAGTGGGTTGGCAGCTGTAACGCGAGCTTCCTTTCGACCCTGATCAGACCGAAGAGGGCGTTCTTGTGCAGGGCCAGTACCTCGCGGTAGGCCACCTGACGCCTGCATAGAGCATCAATAGCGGCCGTGTAGGCAGCATAGGCGTCATGTTCGGCATCACTATACCCGGATTGTCCGCTACACCAGGCAAAATCGCAGACCAGTTCGGCTGCGTGGGTGAGCCGTCCGCTGATGTAGTGCAGTGCCTGTTCAGTTGAGGGGAAGCGCATGACATCTTGGGCAGCACCGGCAAGCCTACCCAGTGCAGAGGGGGCGCTCGGATCGTCGATGAGTGCCTGGCTCACCCAACTGGGGAAGGGGTAGCCGGCCAGGGCAAAGAGTTCGATCTGCTCACCACGATCGAACTTCAGCAGCTTCACGATCCGGTCGACTTCGCCATACGGGATGCGGTTCTCTCCCTTGAGCCACTTGTTGAGCTGCGCAGGGGAGTAGCCGAGCTTCCGGGCCAACCAGGCCTGGGAGCGCTGATCTTCTTTCAGGCGATCCTCAATACGCTGTTTGAAGAGCCACTGGTCACCCATGGATGTCCTCCCGTGTCGTGGTCGGATGGTGTCGTCAGATTCCTTCATAACGCTCACATATGTGCGCTGGAAGAGACGTACGAGCTATAAAGTGATACTTGAATAAATACAGTTTGTATCTGAGTTGAAAACGTATCATTAAAAAAATATATATCGATTGCTTATTGAGTTGTTAATTAAGGTCATGGTAAATTTATAAGTAAATTGTAACATTCAATTTGTTTTTTTGATCTACGCGCTTTTGCCTATTTCAGAAGCGAGGCGCTTATGGGCAGGGTGCATGCTACCGCGGTGGCGAGCAGTTTCTGGGGAGGGATGCCCTCTTCGGGTTGTTCATCTTCGCTGTGCGACAGACCGCTCCAGTGGTGAAAGCTCGTCTGATAAGGAAGTTCTGGATCGCTCTGGCCACCCTGTGCGGCAGCCAGGGAGATCCTCGTCTGCTGCTCTGGGGGGTAATGCCCTCCCCAACCCCTCTATGTTGAAGAAAGGTTGCCCCATGACGCGGAGTCTCCTACCCAAACTATTTGCCCTCCTTGCGATTGGTCTGCTCATCTCGCTCGGGTCGGTAAGCAGTGCGCTAGCGCAGTCGTCGACGACCTGGTCGGTAGATGCTACCCGGGCGGATGATAGTGGGTGTACCACTGAAACACGTGAGTGTAAAACGATCCAGGCGGCGATCAACGCGGCCAGTGCCGGCAATACTATCCAGGTGGCGGCGGGGACGTACGCTGAGAACGTGACGGTCAATAAGGCGGTTACGATCACCGGCTCTGGCAGCGGAAGCGATCTGTCAGCAAACACGATCATTGCCCCGGCGTCTGGTACTGCCATGGACATCACCGCCAGTGGCGTAACGATCGATAACCTACGGATCGCCGGCGCCAGCAACACATCGACATCGACAAGCGTCGGCATCTACAGCAACAGCGTCATCGCGAATCTGACGCTGAGCAACTTGGTCGTGACGAACCACGGGTACGGCATCACGATCCACAACAACGCAGTGATCAGCGGCCTGACGATGACGAACGTTACCGCTACGTCGAATAATATCGGCCTTCGGTCGGCAACATCGGGGGCGGCGAACAACGTCACGATCACGAATAGCGCGTTCAATGACAACGACTACGGCTGGATGATCAACGCGACGAGTGGGAAGACGAACAACCAGGACGACTTCCAGAACGTAACGGTGTCGAACACGACGTTCAATAACAACAAGTTCAAAGGCCTCTACGCGGAGAAGCTACACAACGCCACGTTCACGAATATCACGGTGAGCGGCAGCGGCTACGGTACTACGTCTCCGAATGGGATTAACATCAACCTCAAGTACGGCATGTTCGCGAGCATCGCGTTCACCGACCTCACGGTAACGAACTCGGGCACGGGCACCCCGACTGGCGCGGGTGTGGCAATCGCAGCTCGGAACGACGCCTCTAGCTACAATACGAACCCGGCGAGCCTCTCTGGTCTGTCGTTCACGAATACCTCGATCACAGGTAGCACATATCAGCTCTCGATCGCCAATGCTATCTCGGGCGTGACGTTGTCGGGCGTATCGATCAACGGAACCGGCATAGGCCTCTTGTCTTATGGCTCGGCGCAGGGTAACCCGGCGAGCTTTGATCTAGGCAACACGACGTTCGCATCGTCGCTCTCGGCGCACATTGTGAACTCTGGTGCCTCGACGACGATCACAGGCACTGGCGCAACATTTGGCACCGTTGCTGCCGGATCATCGCTCTCGACGTCCGATGCATTCACGATCGCCGATAAGGTGATCGATAACGTAGATGTGAGCACCTACGGCAAGGTGATCCTCAAGAGCGGCAACGTCTATGTCACGCCGAATAGCTTCGTGAGCCCGGCGACGACAACGCCGAGCATCCAGCGAGGCGTGAATGTAGCCGCAACTGGCGACACGGTCAACGTAGCGGCGGGCAACTACACCTCGGAGGGCACGATTACGATCAACAACAAAGTGTTGACGGTTCGTGGCCCACAGGCCGGAGTATCTCCAGTACCAACCACCAATCCTGCCCAGTGGGCAACGTCGACCACTCCTGCCCAGTGGGCAACGTCGGCCATGCTGGCTACTATCGGTCGGTTCAGTGTGACCGGAAGCGCAGGTCTGGCAATTGATGGTCTACGGTTGGTCGGCGCTGCAGGTGGTGGTGACGACGATAGTGCCATCATCATGCTCGGCACGGGAGGCCTAACTGTTGACAACTCACTGATCTCGGTAGCAGCCGGCACCGATAAGCGGGGGACAGGCATTGATGTGAGTAGTCAGAACACGACGTTGATCGTGAGAGATTCGCTATTCACCGGATTTACTAACCCGATTGCTCCGGATAATGGCTGGGGAATCTACCTGAACTATGGTGCTTCTACCGTCAAAAGCGTGACCATCACAGGAAACGTATTTGATATGGCTGGTGATGTGGGTTCGCTCAACGGAACCGTGCCGGGTATTCCGATTGGATTGGATGGCTACACCGGTAACAAAGGCAGTCTGGTGATCCAGAATAACCTGTTTGAGGATACTGCTCCATGGTACGCGATCGGCGCGTTGGATTGGGGTAACCAGGTCAATAGTGATGTAGTATTTACCGGTATCAGTGGCAACACCTTTTCCAATTCAACTGCACAGTTGCCTTGGTCTGACACTGGCGTGTTCCGCAATCGAACTGGTCACACGACGACGACCGGGAGTAATGTAGTTTATGACCTCGGTTTCGGTCTTGGTGGAGTGACATACGCCCAGTTGTTGACTGGTCCAAACGGCCAAGCGAGCACGCTCAACGGCGCGTCTGATTCTGACTACATCGCTGGCCAAGGGTCTGACGATGTCATCAATGGTTCTGAAGGTAATGATCTCCTGCTAGGCAACAGCGGTAACGACACCCTCAATGGCGGCACTGGCACGAACGCGATCGATGGCGGCACGGGCGTCGATACAGCGGTGTACGCAGGTGATTACTCTTTCAGTAGGGTTAGTAGTGGTGCGAATCTGTCAGTGAGGGTCGCAGCCGAGGTTAGCAGCGAACAGGACAAGATTGCCAACATCGAGAAGCTGCAGTTTGCTAACCGGACCGTGCTGCTCGTAGGAATGCATGGTAGCGAGTACACCACTATCCAGGCGGCGATTGACGCTGCCAGCCCTGGCAATGTGGTGCTAGTCGGTCCTGGCACCTACGCCGAGGTGATCAATATCAACAAGCCCAACCTGGAAGTCGTATCGTTGTACGGCCCTGCCGCGACGAGAATCGAGGGCGCGTCTTCGGATCCAAATGGATCGTATGCTGTTCGGTTTAGCGCCAGCGGTGTCCGGCTGCAAGACTTCACGGTCAGCAACCTCAACGCCCCCAATGGTCGGGCTATCGCCCCCACGAACTCTTCTGACGCGACAATCATCAACAACATCATTGTCGAAGCCTTCCGCGGCATCCAGGGCGACTTCTACGGTGCCCCGCAGAACCTCACGATTTCGATGAACACCTTCGCCAGTTCGGTGAGCTACGGCATCGCTGGCACCGAGGGTATGTCAATCATGTTAATCAATGCCAACACCTTCAACACGTCGGTCGAGGGCATTGGGCTGGGTGCGGGCGTGAGCGTGACGAACAACACCCTCGACTCTGCCGGCATCGTTCAACTATTGGGCAACCAGACGTTTGCGCTCACCGGTGGCTATGCCCTCAAGGACTACCGCTCGACGCCAAACACGATCTATGTCCGTGCCGGTACATCAATCCAGGCGGCGATCGACGCGGCATCCGCTGGGGACGCCGTGGTTCTGCAGCCAGGGTTCACCCACAATGGCACACGAGTCACCGTGAACAAGAGCCTCACGATCGAGGGCAATGGCCAGGCGATCAACGCAGGTTTCGATATCATCGGCGGTGCTGATGTGGCGATTAATCAGCTGACGATCGCCAATATTCCTACGACTTCGACCGCTGGGTTCTCTAGCCAGTCTGATGGCACTACGGAATATATCATCAATAGTGTCATTGCTGGCAAGCTCACGCTTACCAACGTGACCATGAACCAGACACTGACCACGAACGGGAGCTTCATCAACCTGGTAGGCGTGAATGTGTCTAGTGCCGGCGAACTGGTGATGACCAACAATACACTCAACCTCACCAACGAATCGCACGTGTACGGGGTGTACGGGCAGTCGGGTGGACCAAAGGTAACGATTAACAACACCACCTTCAACCCGTCGATCACACCGGCCAGCATGGACAATCGGCGGATGATGTTGGTGGGGCACGAGTTTGCCGCCAACAATGTGCAGGCCAGCATCACACTCTCAGACAACACCTACAATCCGACCTACAGCGACGCTACCAAGCAGACCTTCTACGAGGTGATGCTCTATGCAGAACCGAGTACGCTAACCAACGCTGCGATTAATACTTACCTCACCAACATCCTCAGCTTGGGCCGGCAGGCGTATGTGTGGTATGGCGGCGCTAGCCAATACGCCATATTTACGGTTCCGGTGGTTAATGTCACCAAGGGGTCACACTACACCACCATCCAGGCGGCGATCGCAGATGCCGCTGCAGGCAATGTGCTTGAGGTGGCCCCCGGTACCTACCTCGAAACCATTAACCTCGATAAGGCCAACCTGATCCTGCGTTCGACGGGTGGGGCAGCCGTCACGACGATCCGCGGCGGCGGTGGGTCTGGTGCAGCCGATGCCGTGGTGCGCTTTGGCGCCAACGGTGTGACGCTCGGCGGCACAGGTGTCGGCTTCACGATCGACCGCAACAGTGCTACCGCCGACAGCCGGGCGATCGCCCCGATGGGATCGTCGGGCGCGTCGATCATCGGCAACACGATCATCAATGCCCGTCGCGGCATCCAGGGCGACTTCTACGGTCGGCCAACCAATCTGACGATCACCGGCAACACGTTCGCGAGTTCGCTGCAGTATGGCATCGCCGGCACCGAGGATATGACTGTTCTGAGCATCAGTGGTAACACCTTCCGCACGTCAGTCGAGGGCATCGGACTGGGTGTGGGGGTTGGGTTGCCAGGAACGGTCGATCAACTCTTTGCCGCCCAGACTTGGCAACTCCCCTCGGGCTACGCGATCAAGGACTACCGCGTCCTTGGTGAGCCGATCACCGGAGCGCCCCGCCTCACCATCGGAACGAACCTGGCCATCGCACAGGGTGCTCGTAACACCAACCTGCCGGCTGGGGTGGAGCTGAATGCCACCATTCCAGTCGCCCTCTCCACCAGTAGCCACGCTATCGGCGCGGTAGCCTTCTCCCTCGATCTGAGCGGCAGCTGTGTCTCGGTTGCTAATCCCACTACTGCGGTTCAGCTTGCCGCTGGTCAGCCCTCTGGCGCCCAACTGTTCGCTACCCTGAACGGTGGTGATCTCGACATCGCTATTCTCTCCAACATAGCGCTCGCCAACGGGCTGCTCCTCAACCTGCAGGTGAGCTACAGCTCGACTAGTAGCTGTCTCAATCCGACCGGTGGAGTGACGGCGCTCAACTTCGTGACCACCGATCCGGCCCCCTCGTTCAGCAGCATGGAGGGTGGCGAACTCACTGCCGGCACGAGCGAGAACGGCTCGATTCGACCGCGCTGGGGTGACTGCAACAATGATGGTGTTGTCAACGCTGCTGATATCACCTCCTGCATCAACGAGATCTTCGATCGCGACGGTACGGCCCGGGTGGATGCACGCTACGGTACAGCCACGAACAACTTTCTCGGGACGATCTTCTGCGACTCGAACCAGGATAACGTGATCAACGCCGGTGACATCGTCTGTACCGTACGGCGTATCAACGACCTGGTCTGTGGCGCGGCGGCAGCGCCATCCAGTACGACTGGTCAGGCGGCCTTCCTAGGCCTGGGCAGTGCGCTCTCGAGCACCGGGAAGCTGAGCATACCGATCAGCTACACGGCGAATGGGAACGCAGCAGCGGCACTGCTCTTTGCCCTCCAGATCGATCCGGCCTATGGCTTCGACCCGACCGACGCTGATAGCGATGGTCTGCCCGATGCCCTGCGCCTAAGCCTGCCGGCGGGCTACCAGGCGGCTGTGGCCTACGACGCAGCGGCACGCCTGCTCCAGGTTTCGCTCATCGCCCTCAACCTGCCCATGACGCCTCTGGCCGATGGGCAGCTGGGTAGCCTGGAGTTGAGCCTGCAGGGTGATGCCTCAGCGGTAACCGCAGCGGTAAGCCTCCAGGATGTCTCGCTGGGCGGGCTGAATGGGGAGAGCCTTGCGGTGCAGACGGATCCCGTGACGACGTCGCCTCAGCCGACGCAGATCACCCGGATCTTCTTGCCGGTCATTCGCCGCTAGGGATGCTTCACTATCGGTGCGCCAGCGTACAGTCTGACGCTCCTGGGGATGGGGTGGTTTGTGGAGGGCAACGCCCTCCACAAACCACCATAATGTTGTCAAGCTCAGAGGTACCGACCTTTTTCGCATGTTCGCATCAGGCTCACTTGTAATACGTCTTGGCCTCTGCATCCTGCTCTGCCTGATCGGTACGGTCGGGTACGAGTTGGTGGCTGCTCATGCGCCTACAGCGCAAATCCTCACCACAACCGGTCCGCTGCTCCGGATACCAGCCGACGTGGCTGCTGCTACCGGTAGCAGCGTGGAGGTACCAGTGAACATCGTCGCCCAGGGCTACCAGATCAATGCGACGGCTTTCTCAGTCGCCTATGACACCAGCTGTCTGGCGTTCGACCCGATCGATGCCAACGGTGATGGGCTCATGGATCGGCTGAGCTTTAGTGCGCCAGGCTTTAGTACCTTCGCTACATTCAGGGCGGACGAGAAGTTGCTCACCTTTACCATCTGGGCCGTTTCAGCCCTGCTGCGCGATCAGACGCTGGTAACGATCCGTTTCAATGTCACCTGTGCCCCAACACCAGGTAGCTCACGCTCAGCGGTGGTAAGCTTTGCCGCTTCACCGCCAGCCTCCTTTGGTAACACGAGTGGGCAGAGTGTGGCTGGGACGACCCAGAGTGGCTCAGTTCGTATTGCTGCGCTGGTGCCGACTGCAACGCCCACGGCGACTGCAACGCCCACGGCGACTGCAACGCCCACGGCGACTGCAACGCCCACGGCGACTGCAACGCCCACGGCCACACGGACGCCCACGGCGACTGCAGTACCGACGTTGCCTACCACCACAACACAGGCGCCGTTGCCGACTGCACCGATGGAGCCTAGCGCAACCGCAGCGCCGCCTAGTGCGACCGCAACGCTGAAACCAACGCGAACACCAACAATCCCGGGCGCACCAACAGCTGTGGCGACGCCACCCCTC
>CAIWUD010000171.1 GCA_903915775.1 uncultured Chloroflexota bacterium
CGGAGGGCCTCGAGAATAGCCGGGACGCCATGAAGGAATGGGTTGGCGTCCTTGTCGGCTACGATGCTGTCGTCCAGGATCTGAACCGCGCGCGTACGTACGGCTTCGAGCAGCGCCTTGCGCGTGCGATGCGTCGTCTCCGCGCCCATCAGGATCCGGATCTTCTTCAGCGGCTGCCACTTGCCGTCGAGCGCCAGGAGTGCGCCGATCTCGAAGTACCCCGTGGCGATGTCGAACGACTTCGCAATGCCGGACCACTCCTCGAGATAGCGAAGCCCGGTCCAGCCGGAGACGCTGTTGTCGACGATGAAGAGGTCGCGGCCTTTGGACTCAGCGCTCATCGAGATCCTTGTTTCATGTGCGGGCCTCGGTTGGGATGCCTAACGGCAAGCTTCACCTGCCGCGGCTCGCTGGCACAGGAGGCATAGACCGGCATAGGCAGCGAGTGAGATAGCTTATCAAAAAAGCCCCGATCCAAGCGAGTCAGGTGCAAGCGATATTGGGCGGCAGGAATCAACACTCACGCACTGATGGTGAGCGGATGTAACCAAATGATTGGTATTTGCTCGGACATTGACGGGGTATATGCCGACAGCGCCACGATCTCACTGACTGGTTCATGGCGCAGAATATCGATCACCAATTCACGCATCTCTGCCGAGAGTTCACTGAGACCAGTAAGCGGAAAACTCCGCGGCCCAATTTCTGTCGCTTGGGCGACCAAGGAGTAATCGAGCACCGTTATGCCGATGGCACGCCGTTCCACCTTATTGATCCGCAGAATGATATGATCGGTGAGTTCAATCCCAGTGGCGCGTTCACCGGGGGCAAATGAAATCGATAGCGTGTCACCGGTTTCATCATAGGTATAGGTTGCGTACGGCATACGATTACCCAACTTCCTTCACATACGCGGTGACGATGTAGTTATTGGCGATCGGTTTCCCATCCGGGCCTTCCGTGTGCCGAAAGAGAACGATCACGACCACATATGGGTATTGGCTTCAGGGAGATGGCCGAACGCTTTACTATAGCGATATTTTTGCGGGCTCAATACATCTTGCTTGCGCTGTCCCGTGCGGATCGTCTCTTGGACTTCGGCTTCAAGTTCCGCGAGTTCCGGATGATTCGTCGGGTCAATGATGTGATCCCAACGCTCATCCGTCAGGTATATGCGATTGCCGATGCGGTCTTGGATCGTCCAACGTCGTCCGTACGCCATACCGACCTCGTTGATCGAACATCCGTATCTGCATGCTATCGATATTATAGCATAGGGGAGTATCGTCTACCAAGATGGTCGCATTGTGCGGCACGCATGACTCTGCCGCCTAACTACAAAATGGATCGTATCCCAGCAGTCTAAGCGCTTTATTCATAACAGCGTCTATGCAGCCTATCTCATTTATACGGGCTGTTTGGGGTGCATTGGTGCAGCCGAAGATTCCCTGGTTGGGTACATGGCTGCATGCTGCTGCGCGTAGCATAACACGCTCTCGTACGGTATACAGGCAGTACCGCATCTACGGGTGTGACGTATGTTTGATACCGCTGGCGAATTGCTCAAGGCTCCAGTCCGTTGGTTGTGGCAGCATGGTGCTATCGTAGCCGACGCATCGTCTGACGAACAGAGGAGGTCATGAGGTCACTGCAGCTGCAGGCGATCCCGCCCGTCCCCGAAGCGACCGCAACGACCGCTCGTGCCGCGTTTCCCCGTGGCAATCGGTAGATGGCGATACGTGACGAGCTTGGGGGTATCTACACCGACCAGGACATTGCCGCGCTTTTTCCGAGTCGTGGGCAACCGGTGGCTGCACCGTGGCGACTGACGCTCATCTTGGTCTTCCCGTTCGCAGAGAGTCTGTCTGACGAACAGGCGATGGAGTCGGTTCGTGGACGGATTGACTGGAAGGTGCATGTGACCGAGAGTTGTGATGAGGATGCCCCGCATGTTATTACGCACCTCCTCACCAGCGTGGCGCCGGGGCCAGATGATGCTGCCATCGAACCTCTCCATCAGGCGCTCAAGGTGGGGAGCTCACGCACCAAGGGCTACACCCGCTGGTAGAACCCCTCCATCGCCTCGGCCACTCCGGTGATTGCTGCCTCAAGGAAGCGCTGCCCATCCTCTGCATTCGCCAGCGCCGGACTATCAGAGTAGCCGTCGATGCTCTGCCAGAAGCCATGAACCTCGAAGCGGTAGGGGTCAGCGGGCATGGGTGGGCTGGTTCGCTCATCAACCGCACGCGCTGGGCGTGGCTCACGCACGAGATCGGGGCGAATCGCCGCGATCATGCCCGTCTCGAAGATGCCAGCGTGCCCGGGCAGGTGGCCAATCCGGCCTGCACCAGCTGCAGTCAGCCGCTCCCAAGCGATCGTCCAGTAGCTCCCCACCGCAACGGCGAGCTCACGGCGTAGTGCCACA
>CAIWUD010000172.1 GCA_903915775.1 uncultured Chloroflexota bacterium
GCACAGGAGCAGCGTAGCGGAGCAAGTCGGCATCGGAACAGATGGGGACGGTGACGATTTTTTGGATGCTGCGAACGCTGCAACAAGTGTAGGTGTATTGTAACACCAGCGTAGGTGTATGGTACACTACGGCACACGGGGTGATTAATCTTAAGGCTTGAGCAGCGTCATGAAGGGTAGGTACAAAAAGAACACCAATTCTGGTAAGACAGAATACAACTCCGCCATTCTGAGCATCCTCTCCAAAATTGCTGGGCAGTAGGTGATGGTAGAGCAAAGGTCTGGCAGAACACTCGCATATGCAACTTCCTGACCTCAACCCTGACATGATTACCGATCTGGTGACGCGTCAGATCGTGATCCCGTTGCTGAACCTCATTGAGGCACAGGCGGCGGATATCACCGCCCTGCGCGCCGAGAACCAGCAACTGCGTGATGAGGTGGCACGGCTGAAGGGTGGTTCCGGGAAACCCGACGTCCCGTTCAATGTCAGTCAGCCTGCGCTGTGGCGCTTCCTGCGGGATGTCGGGGTGCAGATTGGCACCGAAACCGTGGCGCGGATGTTGCTGGACCCGGATGGGGTCTGGGCCGGTGAGGCAGCTGCCGTGCATCAGACCGGGCTTGCCACCGGGTCGTGGGTCGCCACCGACCAGACCAGCACCCGCGTGGATAGGCAGAACGAGGTCGGTCATGTGGTGGGCAACGCCTGGTTCACCAGCTACCACACCCGTCCCGGCGGCACGCGCCAGGATGTCCTGGCCGTGCTCTGGGGCCAGGAGGTGTGCTATCGCCTGAATGACGAGGAGCTGGCGTGGCTGCAGGCAGGCTGCATGC
Source organism: uncultured Chloroflexota bacterium (assembly GCA_903915775.1). Classification (GTDB taxonomy): domain Bacteria; phylum Chloroflexota; class Chloroflexia; order Chloroflexales; family Chloroflexaceae; genus Viridilinea. The sequence continues at coordinate 835 of CAIWUD010000172.1, forward strand.
CCCAGGCGCTGCTGCGGCGCGTGTGCACGGTGCTGCCCCATGACACGGACATGACGGCAGCTGAATTCCTGCAGCACCTGACCACGGTGGGTATCGCACTCAATCGCCAGCAGCAGCAGGTCGAAGATGCCCCGGCAGTCGCAGCCTATCACGCGCAAACCCAGGTGCCCGTGCTGGGCGGGTTGCTGCGTGGTGATGCCTCCGTCTCTGACCGGCTCACGGCTACCCACGCGCTCTGCGATGTGCATGATCGGCGGTACTACGCCAAGCTTTCCCCGCGCGTGCCGCACCATCAGGCGGAGCTAACCGCGTTTGGAACGCGCTCCTGGGCCTTCTATTGCGATCTGTTGGCCTCTCAACGGGCTCCGGCAGCGGCGGAACAGGTGCGGTTGGAGGAGGCCTTCGACGCGTTGGTGGACGATACGACTGGGTATGTGGCGTGGGATGACCAGATCAGCAGAACTACCAACAAGTGTGTGCAGTGGTTAGCGGTGCTCGACGATTCCGACATTCCGCTGTACCACAATACCATGGAACTGGCAGCACGTCGCCGAATGCGCAAACGCGATGCCAGTTTCGGCCCGCAATCTCGGAATAGGGCACGGGCCTGGGACAGCCTCCCAACCCTGGCCGTCACCGCCGCCAAACTTGGCGTGGGGTTCTTTCACTCCCTTCGCGACCGTATGGTTACGTCCGCAACCACGCCTCCCTTAGCCGAGCGCGTAGCCCAACGGGCGGGTGTCGCCGTGCCGTCGGCGACCTGATCCAGCAGTTCTGGAGAGGATACAATACGGGTAGTCTAAACGTCAAACACTATACCTTGATTGCTAGTCCATGTTCGTGCAGGCCAAGGCAATGATCGAGGCCAGCACCTTCAATTCGAAGCCAGTATTCGTGCGCACGTACAGGCGTTCCAGCCCCATTTTCTCGCATTGGCTATTGACGGTTTCAATCGTATGGCGATACTCCTGCAACTCGATATCATCGACAAACCAAGCATGTGGTCGCATGTTGGCGCGTCGCACGGGAATCAGCCGTACGC
>CAIWUD010000173.1 GCA_903915775.1 uncultured Chloroflexota bacterium
CCCTGCTGCAGCACTGCCCCTGCCTCGTCACACCCGACATCGACCGCGACGACGAGATCGGGCCTCCAGCCAAGCGGTGACTCCAGCAGCGGTACCCCTGTTTCCTGGTCGTCTCGATGTGTCTGTTCAACCCTCTCGTCGATCGCATCATCGATGATCACACGGTCGAATCCACCACCGCCGCTACCACCACTGCCGCTACCACTACCACTGCCGCTACCACCACTACCGCCGCTACTATCGGTGAACCTCCGTAGCGGGACGATCAGTGCTGAACCTTGCAACCCAACCAGCGGAGACAGAGACCGACGGTTCGCGGCACCGATGAGCGCGACCGTCCGATCGACGGCACGGCTGTTCAGGATACCGGTGAGTAACGCACGCTGAGCAGCCTGGATCGGGCAGGGTTGCTACACTGCTCCAGACTTCGGCAGGGGAGGGGAGCGACTACCCTGGGAAGTGGCCTGACTATAACCCGCCGGATCTCTTGATTTCCGGCGAGGATCTCTGTTCTAAGGTGTCAAAATAGCAACCTCGTGCAGGCATAGAGCAGAGGGTGGTTGTCAAAATAGCAATCTGATGTCTGTAGGATATCGTGCTTGAAGGCCTCCCGCCACACAGAGGGATATATGTTCCCTCTATAGAGAGCTTGTCCTCACCGCGGATCATCTGTCCACACGGACAGGCCGCATCTGGGCTCGGGCAGGTGGGCGACACCAGGGGGAGAGGTACCACGAGCAGACGGTCGCCCAGCCCGTGCAAACCCCGCACCAACTGCGCCTCGATCTCCTGCAGGGGATCGTGCTGCGGCCTGCACCCAGTCACGCAAGCTCCGTACGGAGGCGGGTTCCCGAAGGTCATCTGCTATACCGTAGCCATGCATCGCGCATCCCTAGCGCCGTCGTCGGCGCTTCGTGCCGAGAGTCGGGCCATCGTCTACCGGTTCCCAATGCCTGATCTCAATCGTGGCAACCAGGAGAACCCGGCCAACCTGCCAAAACTTCACTGTGTACTGCACATGCACCTGGCGAACGGAAACCTGGCGGATAACCGTCCCGTCATCCTCATCCTTGCCGACCTCGATCCCGTCCTCAGGGCTGTTCTTGATGAAGTCAATAGCAATATCTAGGAGCTCACGTTCCTCGTCACTCAGCTGCTGCTTGACGCGCCATGCCGTAGCGCGATAAGTCACGCGGGCCCAGGTCAGAGGCTGCACATCATTCGCCTTCCATCAGACGGCCTTCGCCGTCGAAGATTTCGCCAGTCGGCTCCCCGGTCTCCGGGTCGGTGGCGATCCAGCCCTCGGCGTTGCCCTTGCGGTAGGCCGCAACAGCGGCAGCTACCCGCGTGGGCGATGGGATGGGGTAGAACTCCCTTACTTCATAAGGACTCACGTTCAACATCTCCCGCGCCCGTCGCTTGGTGGCGGGCCTGACACTCTGTGGGTCGGTCAGCAGCCGACGGTAGGTCTGTTCCGTCATGCCGAGATACTTTGACCACTCTTCGAGGGACATCATCTGCTCGCTGCGAAAGTCCTCCAGCGAGCGCGTTGGTCGGGCCATAACTGTTGCCATTGAATCGTTGCTCCTTGCTTCGGTCTAGGTGTCTATACATCAGTATAGTGTAAAATCACCAGCGTATCATCGGCTTGCTGAAGGCAAAGAGCGGTTGAGTTACCGGCTTATCACTTCTGGTGCTCACGGTCGAGCAGGATGTCGGTAGCCAAATCAAGATCGCAATCCTCCGGATCGTCAGGCACCGCCATGTCTGCGAGCTCAGTCATCAGTGCGGGGCGACGAGCGCCTTCGTTGTACGACGGCATTTCGATCAAATCAAGAAGCTGGGTTCCAATGGTTCGAGGGCGGGGAGTAGCTCCATGGCCTTGCCTTTCTACGAATACCTCACCCCGATCCGTTGCGGTGGCACGATCCATGGCGTGCCATAGTCTGCTCCTTTCGAGTGGCATATGCGTGTGGTGACACCTCAATCGTGCGCACTTTGCGAGGAGCACTCAAGTCCTGGCACCTCGTGCTCGCACCCGTTAGCCCTAGGAGCCGTCACAAAACCGCCCCGGTTTGCTATACTTGAGAGCAAACGGCATAACTGTTCACACTTCCCCTGGCACGATCAAGGCTCAGTTGATTTTTTCGTGGAGAGCCTCGCCCTCCACGCCTCCCGTACACTGGTCACACTGATCTGAACCCTACCTTACCCCAGCGGTGAACATGTACCAAACGGGGTAGTTTTTTGCTATGACGACAGCACGAACATCGATAGACCGACAGCTCATTGATCGCATCGATGCCAAGAAGCGGCGCCTGGACAGCTACCGCCCGATGGTACCAGCCCTGGTGCGACGGCTTCAGGCCGATGTGCGCCTACTGACCACCTATCACTCCAATGCTATCGAGGGCAACACGCTCACGTTGCGGGAAACTCAGGCTGTGCTGGAGTATGGGATCACGGTCGGCGGCCACACCCTCCGCGAGCACCTGGAGGCAACCAATCACGCCGAGGCGTTCGATGAACTGCTGCGCCTCGTCGACCAACACACGCCGATCACCCATGAGACGATCCTGGCGCTGCATCGATTGGTGATGGACAAAATCGACCCAACGGCGGGTAGCTTTCGCACGATCCCCGTGTATATCCGCGGGGCTAACGTTGTCCCTCCGCATCCCAGCAATGTTCCCGACTACATCAACCAATGGATTGACTGGGTGGCCGATGAGAACCACCGCCAGGAGTATCACCCGGTGGTATGGGCCGCTATCGCGCACCACGGCTTTGAAGCCGTACATCCCTTCGAGGATGGCAATGGTCGCGTCGGACGACTCCTACTGAACCTCATGCTGATGCGTGAGGGATTTCCACCGGCGCTGGTGCTACGCGAGTGGCGCATGGGTTACATCCTTGCCCTCGACGCGGCCAACACCGGCAACTACCGCGGACTGAATACGGTCGTTGGCCAGGCCGTAGAGGCGGGCCTAGATCTCTATCTCGAGTCCTGTGAGGCTGAGCCGGAGGCAGCCTACCTACCGCTGGCCGAACTAGGGGCGCAGACCGGGTTCGAGGCCAACTACCTGGGCTGGCTGATCCGAAGAGGGCAGTTGTCGGGTATCAAGCGCAAGGGGCGCTGGCACAGCACGCTCTCCGCAATCCAACGCTACCAGGAAGGCGTCGCTCAGGGCGTCTACCCACCGGAGTACCTCCGGTGAGTGCGAGCTCATGCCCCCCTGTCCGTTCGTGGCCGCCCGGTCGGGATCGCCCCTGACGCAACCTCCTCCTGATAGCGTCGTACCGCCGCCACCGAGACATACCAACGCCCACCCCGCTTCGCCCCAGCCACCCGGCCTGCCCGCAGCAGCCAGCCTAGGTAGTCGGCGTCGATCGTGCATTCTGCGGCCACTGCACGCAGCGGTCGACGAACCTCGTCTGGTAGTGCCCCACACGCCTCCAGGTAGAGATCCAGCCCAGCCTCGACCGCACGGCCAATCACGTTGACCAGGGGGCCGTAGTGTCCGTGATGCGCCTGCTCTAAGGCACGGATGTAGCTGAGCCGCCAGCCCTGCAGCAGCAGTGCCACCGGATAGCCGGCTCGTAGTAGCTGCAGGTTCAGCACGAGCCGCGCCGTGCGTCCGTTGCCATCCAGGAAGGGGTGGATGGCCAGCAGCATGTCGTGGGCCAGTGCCGCTCGAATGACCGGCGGGTACTCCTGGCCAGCATCGTCGCACCAGGCAAACCAGTCGGCGATGAGGCTGGGCACCTGGGTCTGGTGCGGTGGACGATGCTCCGAACCCGAGATGAAGACCGCACCGCTACGGTAGGCCCCGGGAGCCTCGATCAGGTCATGCATAATCAGCGCGTGCACCTGGAGCAGCGCCGCCTCGTCGAGCCCTGCGTCACGCTGGGCCAGGTCGAGCACGAAATCATAGGCGGCCGCATGGTTGACCGCTTCTTGGTGCTCTTTGAGCGAGTGGCCACCGATCGTCACCCCGTAGGCAATCACCAACTGGGTCTCGCCAAGGTCGAGCGTATTGCCCTCCATCGCGTTGGAGTGGTAGGTCAGGCGCACGCGCAGGTCATCGGCAAGCTTGGATAGGATCGCTGTCGGCAGCGGGCGCTGAAGGTCGAGGGCGGCGCGCTTCTCGGCGATCCGTCGCTCTAGGCGCGGATCCATTCGAATCTCAGGTCGCATGGGGCACCTCGTAAAACGATCACGGTTTGTAGAGTATAGCAGAAAGCGTGATTGTTTCGATCCACACCGTGAGCAGAATGCTGCAGGACGACACGCCTTGGCCATATTTGGCCTGGATCTTCTCAAGCTGGAGCAGTACTGATGGGATGTAAAGGGGGAACATGTTGACGTACGTTACCGGGTGAGCAAATTGCCACGACGAGTGACAGATTCAATGAAACTCCTGTGCATCGCTCACAGCGAGTGGGGATGGAGAACGGGCCATACTATCAGCATGCTATGACCCTACGGGAGGTTCCCATTACCTGCGACGAGGGCGAGGGCCGCGAACGAATACAGCGCTCAGCCATATTGTCGTCAGCTTGGTGCTCGCCAGTGGTGCGGCAAACCTTGCGGCGGTACAGCGCCAGTCTACCTCTGTGATCGACCGTGCCGTTGCCACGAGGCGACCCCAATGTTGCTCAAATCCTAACAATACCTACTATTTCCATTGACGATCACCCTTGAAACATCTATACCTTGATTGCTAGTCCATGTTCGTGCAGGCCAAGGCAATGATCGAGGCCAGCACCTTCAATTCGAAGCCAGTATTCGTGCGCGCGTACAGGCGTTCCAGCCCCATTTTCTCGCATTGGCTATTGACGGTTTCAATCGTATGGCGATACTCCTGCAACTCGATATCATCGACAAACCAAGCATGTGGTCGCATGTTGGCGCGTCGCACGGGAATCAGCCGTACGC
>CAIWUD010000174.1 GCA_903915775.1 uncultured Chloroflexota bacterium
ATCGGGGTGGCTAAAACGTTTCGCCAGGAGCCGACCATTCACGCCGAGTTCAGCCAGATTAATGCGCAGAGCCGGCGGGTCAATATGCGCACCCGCTACGTCTTCAGCTCCATCTTCCCCCTCCTCAACCTCATGGCTGGGGCTGGGACGGCAGCCCTCGTCTACTTTGGTGGGTTGAGTGTGCAGAGCGGTGAACTGACTATCGGCACCTGGTTTCTCTTCATCCAGGGCTTACAGAGTTTCTGGTTTCCCCTGACCAGTATCGCCTCATTCTGGAGTCAGTTTCAGTTGGGCCTGGCCGCTGGTGAGCGGATCTTCGCCCTTATCGACGCCGAACCGCGGGTGGTTCAGCACGATAAGCTCGTTCCGCCAACCCTGCACGGAGCGATCAGCTTTGAGCAGGTGAGCTTTGCCTACAAACCGGGTGAACCGGTGCTGCAGGATTTCAACCTGCACATCCGCGCCGGGGAGACTCTCGCCCTGGTTGGACATACCGGCTCAGGCAAGAGTAGTATTGCGAAGTTGGTCGCTCGCTTCTACGAGTTCCAGGATGGGCGAATCACCATCGACGGTATCGATATCCGTGCCCTGGACCTTGCAGCCTACCGCTCGCGCTTGGGTATTGTGACCCAAACGCCCTTTCTCTTTGGTGGTACCGTACGCGAAAATATTCGCTACGGTCGCCCAACGGCGAGCGATGAGGAGGTGTTGGCCGCAGCAAATCATATCGGGGGTGGCGACTGGATTGCCAGTCTGCCGCAGGGGCTAGATAGTGAGGTTGGCAAGCGTGGCAGCCGGCTTTCGATGGGCCAACGCCAGATTGTGGCCCTCGCACGTGTGCTGTTGCAGAACCCTGCTATTATCATCCTCGATGAGGCGACGGCGAGTGTCGACCCACTGACCGAGGCCCTGATCCAGGAGGGGGTGGAGACCATCCTCGCTGGGCGTACCTCCATCGTGATCGCCCATCGTCTCAGTACGGTGCGCAGTGCCGACCGTATCGTGGTACTACGGAAGGGTACCATTATTGAGGAGGGAAACCACGATCTGCTCATGACTCGGGGTGGCTACTACGCCGAGCTCTACAACACCTACTTCCGCCACCAGTCACTCGCCTATATCGAACGTCTGGGCATGGTGTAGAATCGTACCTGTTCATCCTCTTCCGGGAGGTGTGGAGGGCTGCGCCCTCCACAAAAAATCCAACCCAGCCCTGACGCCGCTAAACTGTCAAGCTGGCGTAGCCGAAATTGAAGCATGCCAAAGCCACCGAGCAAGCGCTCGGTGATCCCAGGTTCGCGTGACACTCCTGAAGGCAAGCATCCATGAACGAGCGTATCTACATCGCCCTCGATGTCGAGACTACCGGCCTTTCAGCTGAAGCGGACGAACTGATCGAGATCGCTGCGGTGAAGTTTCGCGGTGATGAACTGCTGGATCAGTATAGTCGGTTCATTCGACCATACCGGGAGTTACCACTCCACATCACCCGCCTCACCGGGATCACCCCTGCCGACCTCGTCAACGCCCCGCGCTTCAACGATGTAGGCGCCGAGTTCGCTCGTTTCATCGCCACCTATCCGATTGTTGGCCACTCGGTAGGCTTTGATCTGGGCATGCTACGCGCCCGCGGCATGCATTTTGCCCAGCCGGTCTACGACACCTTCGAGCTCGCGACGCTGCTCATCCCCAATGCACCAACCTACAAACTCGGTGCCCTCGCTGCACAGGTCGGTATTCCTCACCCCAATGCGCACCGTGCCCTCGAGGATGCTACGGTCTCGGCACGCCTCTTTACCCATCTCACCACACGCATCAGTGAGCTCTCACTCGATCAGCTCACCGAGATTACCCGGCTCATGGCGAAGATCGCCTTTCCCATGCGCGATCTCTTCGACGCGGCCCTACGCCAACGGGCTCGGCAGATCTTTGTTGTTGGGCCAGGTCCAGCGAATGACCTCCTTCGCCCCACCTCCGAGGTAGTACCACTCAAGCCGACGGGCAACGCACGTCCGATCGATCTCGCAGCCGTTGAGCAGTTCTTTGCACCTACGGGCGCCCTCGGACGCTCCTTCACTGGCTACGAGCCGCGTGCACCCCAGGTGGCGATGGCGCGAGCTGTGGCTGAGGCGTTCAACAGGGGTGAGCCCCTGATGGTTGAGGCTGGTACCGGAACCGGTAAGTCGATGGCCTATCTCGCCCCCGCAACGATGTTCGCGCTGCAGCGTGGTGAGCGTGTGGTCATCTCGACCAATACGATCAACCTACAGGATCAACTCTTTTTCAAAGATATCCCCGAGCTGCAGCGGATCATGAGCAGTGAGTTGGGTAGCAACTTTCACGCTGCTCTCCTCAAGGGGCGCAGCAACTACCTCTGCCTCAAACGCTACCATGAGCTGCGCCGCAACGAAAACCTGACCCCTGATGAGGTACGTGCCCTCCTGAAGGTGCAACTCTGGCTCCCGGCAACCGCCAGTGGCGACAAAGCCGAACTCAGGCTCTTCGATCGCGAAGCCCGGGCCTGGGAGCGGATCAACGTCACTCCGGAGAGTTGCAATGGTCCACGCTGCCCCCACTTTCGCGACTGCTTCTTCTTTCGTGCCCGCCGAACGGCGGAGGCGGCGCACATCCTGGTGGTCAACCACGCGCTACTCATCGCCAATCTGGCGAGCCAGTCGAACGTACTACCCGCCTACGATCACCTGGTGATCGACGAAGCGCATAATCTTGAGGAGGTGGCCACCGATCAGCTGAGTTTTGTCATCGATCAGGATGCCCTCATCCAGTTTCTCGACGACCTCTTCCAGAGTGGTGGTGCCCAGACGGTCTCGGGTCTCCTCACGGAACTGCCGGTTCACCTCCAGGCATACCCCGGCAGCGAGCGCGAAGAGATCGAACGCGCTCTCGAGCAGATCCACCCGACCCTCATCCGTGCCCGTACCGCCGTCTACCACTGCTTCAACCTGCTGAACCGCTTCATGAACAGTGTGATTGACGATCGGCAGTATGATCCACGGCTGCGGTTGACCCCCAAGCTGCGCGAGCAGGCCGATTGGCAGATCATCCAGAGCGCCTGGGGCAACCTGAGCGACACCTTCGCCGTGATTGGCACCGCCCTGGCTGCGATTGAGCTCCAGTTGCGCAACTTGCAGCGCGAGGCGAGCGATGGGTTGGACGATCTGCTCCTCCGCGTCGAACTGCTCAACCGCTTTGCGGTCGATGTGCGCGTCAACGGTGGACACATCATCTTTGGCGATGAGACGAACATCAGCTGGATCACCCTCGAACGCTCCCGTGATGCTCTCACCCTTACCGCAGCCCCCCTCACTGTCGCCGAGATCTTGCAAGCCCAACTCTTTGCACAGAAGCAGACTACTATCCTCGCCTCGGCAACCCTGAGCATTGAGGCGGGATTCAGCTTCATCAAAGATCGTCTGGGCTTAGAGCAGGCCGATGAACTGCTCCTCGAATCCCCCTTCGACTATGAGCAGCAGGCGATGCTCTACATCCCCAACGATATGCCCGAGCCGAACCAGCGCGGCTATCAGCAGGCCCTCGAACAGGCTCTGATCGCCCTCTGTAGTGCGACTGGTGGACGTACGTTGGTGCTCTTTACAGCCAACAATTCCCTCAAGCAGACCCATGGGGCGATTCTGGAGCCCCTGGAGGATCGGGGGATTACGGTCCTAGGTCAGGGGATTGATGGTAGTCGGCGCGCCCTGCTCGAGCGCTTCAAAGAGTCGCCGCGTACCGTGCTGCTCGGCACCAACAGCTTTTGGGAGGGAGTCGATGTAATTGGCGATGCGCTCTCCGTGCTCGTAATCGCCAAGCTCCCCTTCACAGTGCCGACCGATCCGATCTTCGCAGCGCGTAGTGAGCAGTTCGCCGACCCCTTCGGCCAGTTCTCCGTCCCACAGAGTATTCTACGCTTCAAGCAGGGGTTTGGTCGCCTCATCCGCAGTCGCGAAGATCGTGGGATCGTCGTGGTTCTCGACAGTCGCCTACTGAGTAAGCAGTATGGCAGCCAGTTCCTGGGTTCACTCCCCCATACCCGCGTGCGAACTGGCCCGCTCAAGCAACTCCCCCAGATCACCGAGCGCTTCCTCGGTTCGGAGGCCTAGGGTAGAGCAGAACGCCGGCAGTAGCCGTAGAGCGAGGGCGTCTCGCCCTCGTGGCACCCCTCCGTACGGGCAACCCCCTGTGGTTGCCCTGCCTTTGGCTTGCCTCAACGGTGAACCGGTGCCTCCACGCCTCCCGTGCGGTGCTACCTACTCACGGGCACGCCGCAGAATCTCATCCACGTCGAGGCCAGCGCTCTTCGCCAGACGTACCTGCTCGAGCAGGTTCGCCTCAGCTTCTGCCTTGCGTGCCATCGCCTCAGTCTGACGACGCTGCTCCTCACTCACCGTGAGTTCGCGATCCTCTTTCGACTGCTGCTCAGCCCACTGCCATACCTGCTCCCAGAAGAGCCCAGCCTCGCGGAAGAAGAGCGAGAAGATCCCCGAGTTGTTACCGACTGGCTGGTTACTCATACGCCTACTCCTTATCAGGATGTCTTCAGATGCGGTGTCGCTGCGGCGCAACCGCAGCACACGCCATGACCATGGGTTGTTGCCGGGAGAGCCCTGCCCCCAAACCCCGCCAGAGGCGGCATCGCCCCCTCAGTTCTTCTGCATGAGGAAACAATCTTCCCTATTGTATGACCTGTGAGGCAAAAAGTCAACGCAATCCATGGAATATATTGCATTCCGAAGGGGCGCATGCTATAATTCGGCGAGTCATCCTTTGCATATATGAAATGAGACGTGTATGCCTGCACTGCGCCAGCTTCGTATGCCGGCCTCCTTAGCACGAGAGCGCTACATCGATCTCGGCGGGCAGGCGAGTCACCTCTTCCATTTCTCCGCCCCCGTAGCGACCGCCTACGACTACTTCTGTGATGTCCCGGCGGTCTTCCGCCTGCTCCCCGACGCACTCGACTGCTACGCCTACGGGCACGATCGCTATCGGCTGATCGTTGGGGCTACCGACGGGCATGGCCACAACATGGCGGCTGTCTTCGATCTCGAAGCCCACCATGAGCCTGGCTACGCGATCAAACTGCTCCCCAGTGATGATGGTCCTGCCTACGATCTGGATGGCATGATCTTCGGTGGTCTGTTGATGGCCGAGGCGATCTTTCAGCCCTCACGGAGTGGGAGCATGGTCGACTACCACGTGGAGATCGATCTCTCGATCCCCGTGCCCAGTGTGCTGCGTCTGATGCCCACCCACTTCCTCCAGAGCCTGGGTGAGCGCACCATGGAGTATAAGATGACCCAGATGCTCAAAGGCTTCACCAGCGGCATCAACGCCGATTTCCACGCCTGGGCCGGTGCGGGTAGCTAAGCCGGCGTCATGGTCTCTAGCAGGCGAACTGCCCCGGCGGCACGGAGAGCTGCGGCGACATCAGGCGCCTGCTCTGCCGTTACTAGGGCGAGCATCACCCCGCCCCAGCCCGCCCCCGAAAGTTTGGCACCTAGCGCACCCGCACCGTTGGCAGCCGCGATGAGTCGCTCCAGTTCGGGTGAGGAGACGCCGAGCTCAACCAGGAGGCGCTGGTTCTCGTTCAGGAGCATCCCAAGCTCTGATGCAGCACCAGCAGCCAGGGCAGCACGAACCTGGAGCGCCAGAGCGCCAATTGCGTCAAAGATCGCCTCGTAGCGCGCTGGGTCGGCCTGCCACTTTTTCCGTACGGCTCCAACAGGGAGGTGGGTGGCACTGCGTATGCCAGTATCACCTACCAGGAGCCGCAGTGGCTGTCCGATCGTGATCGGCTCGATCAGTGGGGTAGGGTCTCGGCGCTGAAACCAGATCGCACGCTCGTAGGCGACGACGGTACTATCAATGCCACTCGGCGTACCATGGAAGCGCCGCTCACTCCCATAGACGAGGTTGGCCTGTTCAGCGGGGGTAAGGGTGCGCCCAGCATAGCTGGCGAGGGCTCGGACGAGGGCCGTGGCAATAGCCGCCCCACTGCCCATACCACTGGCAACGGGGATCTGGGCCCGGAGCGTAATCGTCAGCTGGGGCAGCCCAAGATCGAGGTAGCGCAGGGTAGCCATGGTCAGTTCGCTCAGGGGATGGTCAGGGAGCCCACTGACAAACCATGCGGCACCGAGATCAGGGGCCAGGATCTGGAGCTCCATCCCTGCCGGGGCAGGTTCGACGGTCGCAACGGCACGCACTCCATCCAGGGGCAGGGCAATGGCTGGGCGTCCATAGACGACGGCGTGCTCGCCGCAGAGGATGAGCTTAGCTGGGGCTGAGGCGCTTACTCCCATTCGATAGTTGCCGGTGGTTTTGAGGAGAGGTCGTAGACGACACGATTGATCCCGGCCACCTCATTGACGATCCGGCTACTCACCCGGGCCAACAGGTCGAAGGGGAGGCGGGCCCAATCGGCGGTCATGTAGTCTTCGGTGGTGACGGCGCGGAGGGCGATCGTATCGGCGTAGGTGCGACCATCACCCATGACCCCGACGCTCTGCACGGGCAGCAGGACCGCAAACGCCTGTTGGGTCGCACGGTAGAGCCCGGCTGCACGCAGTTCATGCATGAAGATCGCGTCAGCGCGGCGCAGCAGATCGAGCCGCTCTTCGCTCACCGAACCGATGATGCGCACCGCTAGGCCGGGGCCAGGGAAGGGGTGGCGCCAGACCCACGCTTCGGGGAGGCCCATCTCGAGTCCGGCTGCACGAACTTCATCCTTAAACATGTAGCGCAGCGGCTCGACCAACTCCAGGCGCATATCGGGGGGCAGGCCCCCCACATTGTGGTGCGTCTTGATCGTGGCCCCCTGAGCGCGATCGGGGGCACGCGACTCGATCACATCGGGGTAGAGGGTGCCCTGCGCGAGAAACCGCGCATCACCGAGGGCGCGCGCCTCCCGTTCGAAGATGCGCACAAACTTCTCGCCAATAATCTTTCGCTTCTGTTCAGGGTCAGCGACGCCGGCGAGGGCCGCAAGGAATTCGGCCCGAGCATCGACCGCCACGAGCGGGATCTGGAACTGCTCGCGGAAGGTGGCGATCACCTGTTCAGCCTCATTGAGGCGCAGGAGGCCATTATCCACAAAGACGCAGGTGAGGCGTTCGCCGATGGCACGATGGATGATCAGTGCTGCAACCGCCGAGTCGACCCCACCTGAGAGGGCGCAGATGACCCGTCCGTCAGACCCTACCCGTGCACGGACCCGTTCCACTGCCTCGGCCACAAACTCAGCGGGGCGCCACGTAGCTCTAGCCCCGCAGATGGTGAAGAGGAAGTTGCCCAGGATTGCCCGCCCATAGGCCGTATGCAGCACCTCGGGATGGAACTGCACGCCATACAAGCGCCGTGCATCGTCGGCCATTGCGGCGAAGGGCGTTGCCGAGTTGGTAGCGATCGCACGGAACCCTGGCGGGAGTGCCTCGATACGGTCACCGTGGCTCATCCAGACCGCTTGGGTTGCTGGAGTGTCAGCAAAGAGCGGGTGAGGCTCACTCAGGCTGATCGTCGCGGGGCCATACTCACGCTGATCAGGACGGAGCACCACCCCGCCCAGGGCCAGGCTGAGGAGTTGCATGCCGTAACAGATGCCGAGTAGGGGCAACTCTGTGTCGATCAGCCATGGTGGTAGTTGCGGCGCCCCCGCTTCGTAGACACTAGCCGGGCCACCGGAGAGCACCAGCCCAATCGGGCGTAGTGAACGGATGTAGGCCTCAGAGGTGTCGTGGGGGAGGAGTTCGCTGTAGACCCCAAGTTCACGCAGCCGTCGTACAATCAACTGTGCCGTCTGTGAACCAAAATCGAGTACAGGTACGCTATGGACGGACATGCATACTCCAGAGATTACCAACCTTCACCCTGAGCGCACCAGGCTCAGGATGGGCCTGGTGAAGCTGAGTACACGCTCACTGTCGTAGCGCTCATCACGGGCAAAGTCGGGGGTTACGACGACTGAGTTATCACCACCCTGGGCGTTGGGTGCGTAGCGATCCGCATTCCAGTCGTTACACCACTCGTGCCCATTCAGCACGTAGCGATAGTGGTAGTCCCGCCCTGCCGCGAGCTCTAGGGTGATCATCCAACCGCTCTCGGTCTGCCGAAGGGGTGTCGCTCGTTCATCCCAGCCATTAAAATCGCCAACCACGTGAATGGTGTCGGCCCAGACGGCGGCGGGCATGGTAAAAGTGACAAGCACCGTACCAGTGCGTCCCGGTCGCTTCGTGATCATTGCGCCACTCCTTTGTTGCGCGCTGTCGACCTCATTGTCGACGGTAGTAGCTGGGATTATAGCGCAATCGTAGCCGGTTTGTAAAGCTGGATGCTTCCCGTAACTGTTCACACTTCTCCTGGAGCGAGGGCGTCTCGCTCTCGTGGTGCCCCCCGTATGGGCAACCCCCCGTGGTTGCCCTACCGTTGGCTTACCCCGATCGTGAACAGATACTGCTTCCGCTTTGACTATCACGCATCGCCGCTACAAAGCGGGGAGCTCTGCATCGTCGGGGGGGGTTGAGGCGAGTTCGGGATCGCGCTGCCCTTCGAGGTGGCGCATGTCGTTCGTCTGGATGGTGCGCCAACCCGCACCGCTGATCTGTAGAGTGCTGATGGAGGTGTTGCCGATGTGCAGATAGCCGTGCTGGTCGAGGTCGGTGCGATTATTGGCGTGGGCAAGGAGCATGCGGATGCAGCCCCCGTGGGTCACCAGGGCTAGCGTAGCATGGGGATGGCGTCCGACTAAGCTCTCGACAGCGGCAACGACACGGCGACGGAGGGCACCGAGTGATTCACCACCACCGCGTGGAATATCGTGGCCCTGCTCAATCAGCGCGATCTCCTCGGGGTAGCGGACGCGTATCTCCTCATAGGTCAGACCGCTCCACCTCCCGACATCGATCTCGCGGAGCTCCTGCAGTGGCTGGACCTCGAGCTGCACGGCCTCACCGATAGCTCGAGCGGTCTGGTAGGCGCGGTCGAGATCGCTGCTGTAGAGGGCGTCCACCGGCAGCTGTTCGTTGAGGAAGCGGCGGGCCACTAGTTGCGCCTGGCGCCAACCGAGTGGGTTGAGGGGGACGTCGGCGTGGCCCTGCCAGCGCCCGTTCAGGTTCCAGTCGGTTTCACCGTGGCGGATCAGGTAGATGGTACTATGCATAGTGTACTGTTCCTTCGGCATGCTTCAATTTCGGCTGCGCCGACGTGACACGCTGGCGTCACCAGGGCTGGGTTGGGTCTTTTTTGGGAGAGCTTCGCCCTCCACGCCTCCCGGAAGAGGGTCAAGCCCATAAAAACTCAACCTAACCATGGTAACACCAAGGTGTGCCCCTAGAAGGGTGTCTCACCTGTGTGGCACCCCCGTATGGGACAGCCCTTCGTTACTGCTCATCAACTGCCGTGGTCGCTCGATTGGCTCACAAAACGGTGGTCTCATGCTACAATATGGGCAAATCCCCTGGATCCATCCAGCCTACCAGTCAACGATAAAGGAGCCGTGCGATGCCGCACACCCAGCTGATCGACGATCTCAAGCGTATTGTGGGGCCCAATGGTGTTGTTGCCAACCCCGATGCGCTGATGACCTACGATGCCGATGGTTGTGTTATGGATATCGGTGAGCCGCAGGTGGTTGTTCTCCCCACGACGGCTGAGCAGGTGAGCGGGGTGGTGCGCCTGGCCGCACGTTACGGTGTGCCGATTGTGCCCCGTGGTGCCGGTACTGGTCTCTCTGGTGGTGCAACTCCGATTACCGGTGGGATTGTGGTTAGTACGGCGCGCATGGATCGCATTCTGCAGGTGGATACCCGAAACGGTCGCGTGCTCTGCCAACCCGGGGTGATCAACTGGGAGTTGTCCAACTATCTGAAGCCCTACGGCTACCAGTTTGCCCCCGATCCCTCGTCGCAGAAGGCGTGTACGGTTGGTGGGAATATCGCCAACAACTCGGGTGGGCCCCACTGCCTCAAGTATGGTATCACTGCCAGCCACGTGCTTGGCGTAGAAATGGTGCTGCCCGATGGCCAGATTATCTGGACTGGTGAGGGTGCTCCGGCACTCTCTGGCTACGATCTGACCGGAGTGGTGACCGGGAGCGAGGGGACGATTGGCCTCGTGACGGCGGCCTGGCTCAAACTGACCCGTCTGCCTGAGGCGGTGCGGGTGGTGCTGGCCCTCTTCCCGACGATTGCCGGAGCTTCGGCTACGGTCTCGCAGGTGATCGCCGGGGGCTTCCTCCCCGCCGCCCTCGAGATTATGGATCGTCTGGCGATCAAGGCGGTCAATGATATGTACCGCTTGGGCCTACCTGAGCAGGCTGATGCCGCCTTGCTGATCGAGGTCGATGGGGTTGAGGATGGCCTTGATGATCTGCTCGCTGATGTCACTGCCGTCTGTTGGCGCAACGGTGCAATTGATGTGCGCCCTGCACGGACCCTAGCCGAACAGAATCAGGTCTGGGCCGCACGGAAAAATGCCTTTGGTGCGATGGGTCGCCTCGCACCAACCTACTACCTCGTTGACACGGTGGTGCCGCGGACGCGCCTGCCCTATACGATGGAGCAGGTTGGTCGTATCTCAGCTGAGTATCGGCTGCCGATTGCGAATGTCTTCCACGCCGGTGATGGGAACCTGCACCCGATCATCCTCTTCGACCGCCGCGATAGTAGCCAGAACCAGCGTGCCCTTGAGGCCGCCACGGGGGTGATGCAGGTGAGTATCGAGCAGGGTGGGGTGATCAGCGGTGAGCATGGGATCGGGGTCGAGAAGCAGGACTACATGACCCTGCTCTTCTCCACTGATGATCTCGCAGCAATGGCTGGTCTCCACCAGAGCTTTGACCCCAATGATCTCTTCAACCCCGGAAAGGTCTTTCCTAAGGGGCGTGGCTGTGGTGAATTGGCCGCGCTGCGCCGCGCCGGTGTGGCCTGGGAGAGCCTGAAGCATGGTGTGAACTAGCGTAACCACCTGGCAGGAGGTGTGGAGGGCGAAGCCCTCCACAAAAGACGCGAACCTGGCCTTGGTAGCGCCAGAGGGTACCACCGGCGTAGCCGCAATCGAAACATCCCCTACGTAGGTTTACAACAATGATGAGTGGACTTCAGCAACAGCTCGCCGAGCTTGTGGGTGAGACCAACCTGAGTGCGGATGGGGCGGCCCACGCAATCCATGGACAGCTGCCGACCCTGGTTGTGACGCCGGGTAGTGTTGAGGAGTTGGCCCAGTCTATGGCCCTCTGCTATGAGGCGCGTATGCCTGTGGTACCCTGGGGCGGCGGGACACGCCAACTCTGGGGGCGGCCACTGAGCGCAACCTCCTTCGTGGTGATCAAGACGACCCGCCTCAACCGTCTGCTGACCTATGAGCCCGATGATCTGACGATCTCGGTGGAGGCTGGTATGACGCTGGGGCACCTCGATCAGCTACTGGCTGCAAATAATCAGATGCTGCCCCTCGATGCACCCTGGCCCGAGCGAACGACCATTGGCGGTCTGCTCGCAACAGCTATTGATGGCCCACGCCGCCCCGGTTATGGTACCGCTCGCGATCTCCTGATCGGTATTCGAGTCGTTGAGGCGACCGGTCGTATCAGTAAAGCTGGCGGGATGGTGGTGAAGAATGTGAGTGGCTTCGATATGATGAAGCTCTACCTGGGTAGCCTCGGTACCCTGGCGATCATCGTCTCGGCGAACTTTAAGCTGCTCCCCCAGCCACGGGCCACCGGTACGCTCGCTTGCTCTTTCGCACAGCCTGCAGCCGCTTTTGCCTTCGCCGAGGCCATCCGTGCGAGCTACCTCACCCCTGCCGCAGTTGAGTATCTTGAGGGTTGGCCTGTTGAAGCTGCAGCAACCACGATCACCATGCTCGTGCGCATCGAGGGGCTACCAGCTGCAGTTGAGCGGCATGTCCGTGATCTGAGCGGGATGGCTGCGCATGCTGGTGCTACCGCTGTGCAGCGCGACCCGCCCGCCGAGCTCGGTCTCGCCTGGGCGCAGGTCGCTAATGTTGCCCATCCGCTCACTGCCACCCCTGGCGAGTTGAGCCTGCGCTTGAGTTGTCTACCCGGTGCTCTGGAGCAGACCTTGGCCGTGTTGCGCGACCTGGCTCGACGCCAGGGGCTGCTCCTGCGCATCGACGCCCGCGCCCTCAGTGGGATGGCCTACCTGCGCCTTGTCGGTGACGAGGAGACGCTCCGTGGGTGGTACACCGCTGCTCTTGCCCTCCATCCGCAACTGAGCCTGATCGCCGCAACCCCCGCCCTCGCCGCCGAACTGCCGGTCTGGGGTGTGGCCCATGCCAACCTGGAGTTGATGCAGCGGATTAAGCAGGAGTTTGATCCGGATCGACTCTTGAACCCAGGACGCTACCTCGTCGGTTAGGTGTGGTTCAATTTCGGCTGCGCCGACATGACTGTCTGGTGCTACCAGGGCTAGGTTGGTTTTTTTTGTGGAGGGCTTCGCCCTCCACACCTCCCGGACTAGAGTGGGTTTTTTTGAGAGGGAGAAGCCCTCCACACCTCCCGGACTAGAGTGGGGTTTTTTTGGGGAGGGGCTTCACCCTCCACGCATCCCGGGCTAGGGTGGGTCTTTTTGGGAGGGCTTCACCCTCCACGCATCCCGGACTAGGGTAGGTCTTTTTGAGAGGGAGAAGCCCTCCACGCATCCCGGGCTAGGTTGGTTTTTTTGGGGGGGGGCTTCACCCTCCACGCCTCCCGTAAGATGGTAGCCTATGCAGATCTCACAGCTCATAGCTGAGCTCAAGCGCTCACTTGGATCGCATGCGGTCGTGACGGCTCCTGATGCGCTCGCTACCTATGATGCGGACGCGAGCATGCTCGTTGCGTGTGCACCGCAGGTTGCCGTGATTCCGACGACGCCGGAACAGGCTGCGACCGCAGTCAGCCTAGCTGTGGCCGCCGGTCTGCCGATTGTGGCGCGTGGCGCTGGTACCGGGATTGCCGGCGGAGCGGTGCCGGTGCGTGGTGGCATGGTGCTGAGTAGTGTCCGGATGGATCTGATTGAGCGTGTCGAGCTCCGCTCGCGCCGGGCGCTCGTTGGTGCTGGGGTGATCAATGCCGAGCTCAACGCGCATCTGGCTCCCCTGGGCTTTCAGTTCGCCCCCGACCCCTCATCACAGCGGGCGAGCACGATTGGGGGGAACCTCGCAACGAATGCTGGTGGTCCCCACTGCCTTAAGTATGGGGTGACCGCTAACCATATTCTAGCGATCGAGTTGGTGCGCCCCGATGGTCGCCTCATCTGGAGTGGCCATGGCCTGCCTGAGGATGCGGGCTACGATTTGACCGGTCTGATTGTGGGCAGTGAAGGGACATTTGGTCCCGTCACCCGGGCGATGGTGCGCCTGACCCCTCTGCCTGAGGCGAAGCGGGTCGTCCTCGCCCTCTTCCCCTCGGTGATTGCTGCCTCGTCGGCGGTGAGCCGGGTCATTGCTGCGGGTTCGCTCCCCACCTCACTCGAGGTGATGGATCATAACGGGATTCGTGCGGTCAATGGGGCGTACGGCCTCGGTCTCCCTGAGGGGAAAGGGGTCACCCTGCTCATTGTAGAGGTTGATGGTGTAGAGCAGGGCCTTGATGAGGCGCTTGAAGAGATCTTGGCGATCTGTCGTGCCCAGGGCGCCTTTGAGTTGCGTCCGGCTCGTACAGCCGAGGAGCAGACACGGGTCTGGACGGCACGTAAGGCTTTTGCTGGCGCCCTTGGGCGCCTTGCCCCTGCCTACCTGCTTGTTGATACAGTTGTACCGCGGACACGCCTCCCCTTCGTGCTCGAACAGATCGAGCAGCTGAGCCATACCTACGCCATGGAGGTCTGTAACGTCTTCCACGCCGGTGATGGCAACTTGCACCCGTTGGTGCTCTACGATCCTCGTGATCCCGATCAGACGCAGCGCGCCCATGCGATTGCTAAGGAGGTGCTGCTGCTCAGTATTGCTCAGGGTGGAGTGATTAGCGGTGAGCATGGGATTGGCCTGGAGAAGCAGGAGTACCTCCCACTCCTCTTCAGTCCAGCCGACATGGAGCTGCAGGGTGCGATCTACACGCTCTTCAACCAGGGTGATCACTTCAACCCGGCTAAGCTCTTCCCGCTCGCCACTCCCCCCTCCGAGCTAGGGGCCCGTAGGCGTGCACGGCTCCTGGCGAGTCGTGGTGCTCTCGTGCCGCTGGCAGCGCTCCAGGCGACCCTGACCGATCTGGTTGGCGCAGCCTTCGTGGCCCCCGATGGTGCCGGGCTCAGGGTGAGCCCAGCCCATGTCGATGAGTTGGCAGCGGTCGTTGCCCACTGCTACCGCGCTGGTTACGCCATCCAGGCCACGAGCCACGGCTCCGCTCCCGTTGCCGATGGGGTGGTACAGATCATCACTAAGCGCATGACCCGTGTCCTCGCCTACGAACCCGACGATCTGACCATTACGGTCGAGGCGGGCATGCGCCTCGCTGATCTCCAGGCGCTGCTGGCGGAGCATGGCCAGATCCTGCCCCTCGATCGGGCCGACGGCGCCGAGGCGACGATTGGCAGTCTGGTGGCAACGGCGGCTGATGGGCCACGTCGTCTGGGCTATGGCACCCTGCGTGACTGGACCATCGGCCTTACCCTGGTTGAGGCTGATGGCACCATGGTGCGCC
>CAIWUD010000175.1 GCA_903915775.1 uncultured Chloroflexota bacterium
CCCATCACCCCGAGGTAGAACTGCTCGGCGGCGCGCACATGAGCCACCTGCAGATGGACGTGGCCCATGTCCGTTCCTGGTGGCAGCCCAGCCCAGGCGGGCCCACGATCGTCCGGCAGCGTGCGCATGATAGCCCCTAGGTCGAGCGGATCCGTGGTGAGGAGCATGCGCCCTCGGGCGTCATACCAGTGGTGGCGCGGGCGATCGTGGTAGATCTCGATCCCGTGGCCGTCAGGATCGGACATGTAGAGCGCTTCGCTAACGATATGGTCGGCTGCACCATCAAGAGAGTAGCCGATCGTGGCGAAGTGCTGGATCACCTGTGCGAGCGCCGGACGCGACGGCAGCCGCAGGGCGAAGTGGTAGAGCCCGGTGGCCCTGCGCACCAACCGCGCACCAGGGAGCTCGTGGAGCTGTAGGAGTGGTAACTCACCCACCCCCAGGGTCGCGACGCCCTGGCCCTGGGTGAGCAGGGTCAGGCCAATGGTCTGCTGGTAGTAGGTGAGGGAGCGGGCGAGGTTGGCAACGCTCAGGCGAACCGGACCCATGGCGAGATCGGGATCAATGTGTACGGGCATGCTACGTCTGCTTTCAGGTATGCGTCATGGCTGATCAGTTTCGGTCGCTGCCCGTGGTGGGGCGTACGGCTGCTGGGATATCTTGCGGAGGGCTGCGCCCTCCAACCCGGGAACACCGAGCGCCAGCTCGGTGTCCGTAGGAACTGGCCACGCTGACGTGAACCGCGTCTTACCCCAACGGCAGGGCAACCACGGGGGGTTGCCCCAACAGTTGGCTCGCCGAAACAGTTCACCGCTAGGGGAAGTCAGCAACTCCGCTCACGATCGCCCTGGCACACCGGGGCGCAGGATCGCCGCACAGGAGCCACCACCGGGCACACCGCTGAATGGTACCACATGCACATCGCCACCACCCCGGATAGTGGCAAGGGCCACCGTATTCAGCAGATCTTCATCGCCAGGCTGCTGCTCCTCGTGGAGTTGCAGTAGACCCGTAGTCTGATCGTAGCAGCCCCACGCAATCTGGTCAAGAGCCACAAATGCGGTCTCTACCTGTCCGGCGAGGGCTGCAGCGAGGATCCGACGCAAGGTGTGTGAATGGCGTGTATCGCCGCGCCCGGCGAGGGCCTGGTAGCGATCACGCGCCGCAGCAACATCGTGCGCGATCGAGGGGCCCACGAGTGCCCAGGCCCGTGACCCCAGCTCCGTGCTACTCATCCGCTCGGGGCTCCCGATGATCGCCTCGCTGCAGAGGGCAGGGTAGCGGCTGACTGAGCGGTAGATCGCCAGCAGGTAGCTGGTACCGCAGAGGAGGAGCGGCTCATTCGTAGGGGCGAGGGCCTGGCGCACCGCCTGATCAACCGCCTGACAGTAACGCTGGAGCTGTGGTTTCAGCTGGTCTGCGGCATCACCCTGACCGTGGAAAATCGGCCCACGCTCGCCACCGGTACCAGGTATGCCCGAGTGCATCTGGTGCTGCACCTCAAACTCATCATACTGGAGGAGCCCCTCCAGACCCGCTGGTGCTCCTGGAAGCTCCAGCGGCTCTAGCTGTTGCCCCCAACCGGCGTACAGCTGTACCCCACCCTTGCCGAGGGTGAGGAGGCGGTAGCTGAGGCGATCGGTCAGCAGGGGGAGCAGCGGTTTGAGCTGCGGCTGATGGCTCAGGATGATCAGCTCTGGTACGTCGTAGGGCAGTTCGTAGCG
>CAIWUD010000176.1 GCA_903915775.1 uncultured Chloroflexota bacterium
ATTGCGAAGCTGCCCGATGGTAGCTACTACGCCGAGGATTTCATCGACGGCTTTCTGGACGATCCCAATCCCCGGCGCAAGGATCTGAAGATCGCCGTGACCGTCACCATCAGTGGTGATGAGATGACCATCGACCTGACCGGAACGGCCCCGCAGGTCGACGATCGCCCGATCAACATGCCACTCATTGGTACGGTCGACATTGCTCTCTATGTCACCCTGCGCTCGGTGCTGCTCGACTCGGCCCTCATGGAGTATGTGCCGCAGAACGATGGCCTGATCCGCCCAATTACGATCGTGGCGCCAAAAGGCTGTCTGGCCAACCCAATCTACCCGGCGCCAGTGATCGCACGCTTCTGCCCCGGCAATATCGTTGCCAGCACCCTGATGAAGGCGCTCGCACCAGTAATGCCCAAGAATATCAGTGCCGGGGTTGGCAACCTGAAGGTGGCCGCCTACAGCGGTCTGATCGGGGAGAACTACTGGGTCTACATGGATATTACCGAGGGGAGCTACGGTGGGCGTTATGGACGGGACGGCATGGATGCCGTCGATACGCTGTTCGCCAATACACGGAACAACCCAATCGAGGATATCGAGAGCCACTACCCGCTCCAGGTGACACGCTACGAGTTGCTGGAAGATCGCGGTGGACCCGGGCGCTG
Organism: uncultured Chloroflexota bacterium; assembly: GCA_903915775.1. Lineage (GTDB taxonomy): Bacteria > Chloroflexota > Chloroflexia > Chloroflexales > Chloroflexaceae > Viridilinea. The sequence goes on from CAIWUD010000176.1 coordinate 666, forward strand.
GCGCGGTGGGCTCGGTTCGGTTCGTGATATTCGCTTTCTCTCCGATGGGCGTGGCTCACTAGAGGGAGAGGGCAACAAGTACGCACCGTGGGGTTTCGACGGTGGACTTCCCGGCACCCCTGGTGCAGTCACCCTCATGCCGGCCGACGGTGGGGTAGCCGTCGATCTCCCTTCAAAGTTCCCCTCCTACAAATTTAGCGGCGGTGATACGCTGCGTACCGTCAGCCCGTGTGGTGGTGGTTACGGCGACCCGTTGTTGCGCGACCCGGAGGCAGTGCTCAACGATGTGCTTGATGGCTTTGTCACCGCCCAGAGCGCACGTGAACAGTATGGGGTGGTAGTTGCCGGAAACGCTATCGATCTCGCTGCTACAGAGGCCCTACGCGCCTCACGGCGGGCCAGTTAAACTACGGCATGGTTCAAAGAGGTGGGGCATTGCCTGCTCCACCTCCCGTCGGCAGCAGATTTTAAGAAGGAGCAGATCCATGCGTATCAAAGTCATCAACGGCAATACGTTTCAGCCGATGACCGATAATATTGGCGAGGTTGCGCGCTCGGTAGCAGCGCCCACCACCGAAATTGTTGCGGCTACGCCGAGTGCGGGTCCCATCTCGATCGAGAGTTTCTATGACGAGTACCTAGCCATCCCCTACATCCTGGAGGAGATCATCAAGGATGAGGCTGAGTTCGACGCCTTTGTGATCGCATGTTGGGGTGATCCGGGCATCGAGGCAGCACGGGAGATCACCAGCAAGCCGGTAGTCGGCATTGCTGAGGCAAGCATGTATGTTGCGAACATGCTTGGGGCCAAATTTGGCGTTGTCACGGTGCTCGAGCGAGCCCACAACCTGATCGAACATACGGTTGCCAAAGTCGGTCTGGGTCCGCGCTGTGCCTCCATTCAGTGCACATCGCTCTCGGTACTTGATACGGAAGAGCTGCGCGACCACGCGTGTATGGTACTGGAAGGGGCCGGTCGCAAAGCGATCGCCGAGGGGGCCGAGGCCCTCGCCCTGGGTTGCGCCGGCATGAGTGGACTTGATATCATGCTTGAGGCGAAGTTGGGAGTACCGGTCATCGACTCGGTTGCGGCTGCGGTGAAGATGGCCGAGTCGCTCGTTGCGCTCGGCAAGCGCACCAGTAAGGTGAAGACCTTCCAGATGCCCGAGCCGAAGGAGATCAGGGGCTACCCTGAGCACATGCAGTCGGCGTCGTTCCACGCGTAGGGTGCATCTCAAGTCAGCATGGCGATCTTCCGGGAAATGTGGAGGGCTCCGCCCTCCACAAGAACCCCCAACCCAGCCCCGGTAGCGCCAGACCGTCATGCTGGTGCAGCCAAAACGGTAGGAGAGCATCTCATCATGACCCCAGCGATCACCGTTGATCCACTTCTTGTTGAGCGCTACATTATGGAGCTCGCACGCTTCGGCGCGGTGGGAGAGAGTGGTGTCTCACGGACAGTCTACTCGCCCGAGTGGGTGCAAGCCACTGACCAGTACGCGGCTTGGTGTCGTGAGGCTGGGCTCGCTGTACGCCGTGATGCGGTGGGTAATGTCTGGGGTCGGCTGGAGGGAACGGATGGCGGTCGAGCGATCGTCTCAGGGTCACATATCGACTCACAGCGACCTGGCGGACGCTATGATGGTGCACTGGGCGCCCTGGCTGGGCTGATCGCCCTACGAACCTTGAAAGAGCAGTTCGGTGCACCGAAGCGTCCCCTTGAGTGCCTGGCCTTCTGTGAAGAGGAGGGCAGCCGTTTCCCGGCGGCCAACTTCTGGGGCTCACGTGCGATCAACGCTCGCATCGCACCCGATGAGCCGGAGCGGCTGCGCGACTATGATGGTGTCACCATCGGCTCGGCAATGCATACTGTCGGGCTCGATCCAGCGCGTATTGCTGCCGCTGCACGGGACGATATCGACACCTTCATCGAACTGCACATCGAGCAGGGGCCGATCCTTGAACATGCCGGCCTACCCGTTGGGATCGTCACCGGAATCACCGGCCTGCGCCACTACGTGGTAGAGGTCTCTGGTGAGGCAAATCATGCGGGCGCCTTTCCAATGGATCTCCGGTATGACCCGATGGCTGGAGCAGCCGAGATCATTGCCGGTGTGATCGGTACGGCCACATCCCTAGGACGGCCGGCGGTCACCACCGTCGGACGAATGCGAGTCGAGCCAAACTATCCGGCGATCATTCCGGGGAAGGTTACCTTCACCATCGATGCCCGCCACCCCGACCCACAGGCCCTAGCCCAACTCTACGCTAGCCACGAAGCGGTGATGCGCGAGGTGGCCCAGCGCCGTGGCCTCACAATCAACTGGCATTCGACCCTCGATCTCCCACCCAGCCCATCCGATCCAGCCACGGTTGCGCTGCTCCAGGCCGCCGCAAACGATCTGGGCATCCCGTCGATGCTCATGCACAGTGGTGCTGGACACGACTCGCAGGTGATGGCCCAGCGTGCCCGTATGGCGATGATCTTCGTGCAGAGCAGAGATGGTCGTAGCCATACACCCGAAGAGTTTACCTCGGTCGAACACGCCGTACTGGGGATCACCCTGCTGGCTGCGGGGCTCTACCGGTTGGCCTACACCCCATAGGGTAGCTTATGAGCGACGGACCTCCTACCGTGCCCTTCACCCTAGTTGACTGGGCTCGTGTACCTAATGAGCGCATCCCCGGTGCGGCTGGCGATAGCTTTTGGCGCACCGTCCAACTGCTCGATGTGCGTTTGCGTATCGTTGAGTATCCAGCCGACTACCTTGCCGACCACTGGTGCGAGCGTGGACATGTGCTCCATCTGCTGGAGGGCGCCGTAGCTATTGAGTTCGTAGGAGCAGACGAGCAGCAGCTGCAACCAGGGATGACCTGTCGGCTGACGCCGGGCCATGCCCATCGGCTACGGACCCTTGGTGCACAGACCGCAGTGGCGCTGATCGTCGATTGAGGTGAGAAACCATCAGGACGAGATGTATGGATCTGATCATCAAGCATGGCACGATTGTCACGGCGACTGACACCTACCAGGCCGATATCGCGATCTCGGGTGAGACGATCACGCTCATCGGCCACGACCTGAGTGGTGATGCGACGACACGGATCATCGACGCACGCGGGCGCTACCTCTTTCCGGGTGGGGTTGATGCCCACGTGCACCTCGACACGCCGGTCATGGGTACCATCACCGCCGATGACTACCAGAGCGGGACGATCGCAGCTGCCTGCGGTGGCACGACCAGCATTGTTGATTTCTGCTTCCAGATGCCTGGTCAGAGCCTAGGGGATGCGATCGCTGGATGGCATGTCCGGGCGGCTGGCAAGGCGGCTATCGACTACGGCTTCCACATCGTCGTAGCCGACCCAACCGCTGCGGTGCTCGAGGAGCTCGCCGGACTACCGGCACAGGGCATCACGAGTTTCAAGCTCTTCATGGCCTACAAAGATGCGCTAATGGCCGACGACTGGACGATCATTCAGGTGCTTGAGCAGGCTAGACAGAGCGGCGCCCTGGTCATGGTGCATGCCGAGAATGGCGATGCAGCTCACCTCCTCCAGCAGCGCTTTCTCGCCGCCGGGCAGACGGGTCCGAAGTACCATCTGCTCAGTCGACCACCCCGCATCGAGGCTGAGGCCGTCGCACGGGTGATTACCCTAGCCGAGTTTGTCGGTGCGCCAATCTTTATCGTCCATATGAGCTGTGGTGAGGCCCTCGACGAGTTAGTGCGGGGACGGGCACGTGGGGTTCAGGTCTTCGCCGAAACCTGCCCTCACTACCTGAACACCTCGGTTGAAGATCTCGATCGCCCCGGGTTTGAGGGGGCTAAATACTGCTACAGCCCGCCACCACGGCAGAAGAGCGATCAGGAAATGCTCTGGCATGCCCTGGCCAATGGCACCCTTCAGTCGGTGGGATCCGACCATGCACCGTTCAACTTTGTTGGCCAGAAGGAGTTGGGGTGCGACGACTTCACCAAGATTCCGAGTGGCGCACCGGGTATTGAGGAGCGGTTGATCATGATCTACCAGGGTGTGCATGAGGGGCGACTGAGCATCAACCGCTTCGTCGAACTCGTCTCCACCGCCCCTGCACGCCTCTTTGGTCTAGCCCCGCGGAAGGGGTCGATTGCGGTAGGTGCAGATGCTGACCTGGTGATCTGGAACCCGGATGCAACCCTTGAACTAACACCTGCTCGACTACACCAGCGCGTCGACTACACGATCAACCAGGGGCGTCACGTTCGTGGCCTCCCCGAGGTGGTGCTCCTCCGCGGTAAGGTCATCGTCGCCGATCGCGACTATGTGGGTCAGATCGGCAGTGGCCAGTTCCTTCAACGGGCACGCTTTGGCCAGGCCATGCAGTAGCTACGCCCATAGGCGGCGGTAGTTTGTAGAGGACTGTACCCCTCGTGTTGGCAGCGCCAGCGTGATCTTCTGGCCCTACCAGAGCAACAATCCTACCCGTCGCTCCCCATGTCACATGTGGTACACTACGGCCAACGTGCACTGGATCGCCTTTACCACGTTCAAACGAGGTACCGGTATGAGCGAGACGAAAAGTGCGACCATTGACGACTTAGCACGGGTGGTAGAACATGGAAAAGCGGAACTCATCGATGGGGTGATTGTCGCGATGTCACCGACCGGATTTCTCCCCAGCTACGTTGCGGGCGAGATTTACGCGAGCCTCCGCGACTACGCCCGCCGTACCCGTACCGGCTACGCCATTGGCGATAACACCGGCTTCATCGTGGATCTACCGCACCGTACCTCATTCAGCCCAGATGCTGCCTTCTTTACTGGCCAGTCAACGGGGATGCGCTTTCTTGAGGGAGCACCCATTTTCGCCGTTGAGGTCCGCAGCGAACATGACTACGGGCGCGGTGCTGAGCGTGAGTTGGCCGAGAAGCGAGCCGACTATTTTGCCGCAGGTACCTTGGTAGTCTGGGATGTCGATATCCTGAGCGACGCCATTATCCGCGTGTACCGCGCCGATACGCCGCACCACCCAACTATCTATCGACGTGGGGATCGCGCCGAAGCAGAGCCGGCGGTTCCGGGCTGGTCACTCGCGGTCGATGATCTCTTCCCATATCGGACAATGACCGATTAGGGGGGTTCGGTTTCGGCTGCACCAACGTTACAGTCTGGGGGTACCAAAGCTAGGTTGGGGTGCTTTGTGGAGGGCTGTGACCTACACACCTCCCGTAAGGCATACTTCTATTTCGGCTACGCCAGCACGAACACCCTCACCACGAGAAGCAAGACAGGGGGTAACGGTTGGCAGTAAACCATCAACTCCAGTTGATGCCGCTCGATCTTGACACATTTGATGGGAGCGAGCGCTTCATCAGTGAGTCGGGGCCTGGTGAACGCTTCTGCCAGGCCGTAGACACCTACGTGCGTGCTCACTACTCCGAGGCGATCGCGCAGTTCCAGGCTACTCTCATTGCAGCCTACGTCAATAGTGAGACTCAGCCCCAACTGCCAGCACGTGAG
>CAIWUD010000177.1 GCA_903915775.1 uncultured Chloroflexota bacterium
CGGTGAAGGCGGCCATTGAAGCGCGCTGGCCCGATCTCGCCGTGACCCGGTCGGGCGATCCCGCACGCCAAGACGAGATTTTACAGCTCTACAGCGCCATGGGGTGGGTCCTTGGGCTCTTCGCTGTCCTCGTGGGTGGGCTGGGCATGATGAACGCCCAACTCATGAGTGTCTTTGAACGTACCCGCGAGATCGGTGTGCTGCGCGCCATCGGCTGGCGGCGCAGACGTATCATCATCATGATAATGGGCGAGGCACTCCTCCTCTCATTCCTGGGGGGAGGGGTTGGCCTGCTCCTCTCCGTAGCCCTCATGGCCCTTATGTCGCGCTCACCTGCACTGGGTGGCTTTCTCAGTGGAACCGTTGAACCGGCAGCCCTCATCCAGACCCTCACGATCGCTGGGTTACTTGGCCTGGTTGGTGGAGGCTACCCAGCCTGGCGTGCGTCGCGTCTGGCCCCCGTCGAGGCCATGCGCGCCGAGGCGGGCGCCAGTGTGCGCTGGAGTATGCCCACACGGCTCCTGGCCTTTCTGCTGCCTGGACCAGCCCTACGCAATCTGCTCCGCCGCCCCACCCGTAGCCTGATGACCATGCTCGGCCTAGGTATCGGTGTGGGGCTCATCGTTGCCCTAGGCGCCATTACCACCGGTGCAACCGACCTGGTGATCGAGATGCTGAGCGCTGGACAGGCCGATATCATCGTCGAACAGGCGGGTGCCTCAGACGCAGCCTTCTCCTCGATCGATGAGCGCCTGGCCGAACGGATTCGTGCACACCCCGAGGTCAAAGCGCTCTCCCGCCTGATCTTTGGCGTGACCGATGTACCAGGGCTCCCTTTCTTCATGGTCTTTGGGCTCGACCCCCGTGAGGGCTATATCATGCGCTACCGTACCACCGAGGGGCGGAGTGTCCAGCGCAGCGGTGAACTGATCATCGGCCGCTTGGCCGCCACGAGTCTCGAACTCGGGGTTGGGGATACCCTGCGCTTTGCGGGCCAGAGCTTCACTATCGTCGGGATCTATGAGACCGGGGTGAGCTACCAGGATACTGGCTCCGTGATCACGATCCGTGAGGCGCAACGCATCTTCGGGAAGCCCCGCCACGTCTCATTCATGGGCGTCAGTCTGCTCCAACCGGCACGAGCTGCCGAGGTGGCCCGCGAACTTGAACAGCGCTACCCTGAGCTCATGTTCGCCCGCACCACCGATCTCACCAGCCGGATGCAGGACTTCGCAACCCTTGATGCAGTGTTTGGATCTCTGATGAGCCTGATGCTCCTGGTGGGCGGGATTGTGATGATGAACGTGATGCTGATGAGCGTCTTTGAACGCACCCATGAGCTCGGTGTACTCCGGGCGGTCGGTTGGAGCAGTTGGCGGGTGGTCCGTCTCATTCTGACCGAGTCCCTAGCGCTGGCCCTGCTGAGCACCCTGGCCGGTGTGGGTATCGGAATGGGGCTCAATGCGCTTCTCAGGTTTATGCCCCTCTACGGCGATTTTCTCGACGCACGCTACACGCTGGCCGATTTCGTCCGTGTGCTCCTCATGGCTGTGGGCTTTGGGCTGATTGGTGGCCTACTGCCGGCCTGGCGCGCCCTACGCCTGAGCCCAATCGCGGCTCTCCGCGAGGAGTGAGCTCTCGATGAGCGATCCGATTGTCCTGGAAACCCGTGCACTGACCCGTGTCTACGGTGAACGGATGGCAGTGCGCGCCCTCGACGGTGTCGATCTGGCGATCCGTCGAGGTGAGGTGGTGGCGATTGTCGGTCCTTCGGGCTCGGGGAAGTCGACCCTCCTCCACCTCATCGGCGCACTGGATCGACCGACATCGGGCGAGGTGATCATCAACGGCACGGCCATCTCACAGGTACGTAACCTCGACCGCTTCCGTAGCCAGACGATCGGCTTCATCTTCCAGAGCCACAACCTGCTCCCAACCCTCACCGCCCGGGAGAATGTCGAAGTGCCAATGTACGAACTGCCCATCCGGAGTGGCGAGCGGCGCAAACGCGCCAATGAGCTCCTCCAGCAAGTGGGGCTCCTGGGGCGTAGCAACCATCTCCCCAACCAACTGTCGGGCGGTGAGCGTCAGCGGGTGGCCATTGCCCGTGCCCTGGCCAACCAACCAGCCATTCTGCTCGCCGATGAGCCGACTGGCAATCTCGATAGTAAAAGCACC
>CAIWUD010000178.1 GCA_903915775.1 uncultured Chloroflexota bacterium
CATGAATCGAGATCGTGGGCAGACGCAAGAGCTCCATCCAGATCGCCGCGAGCTGCTGCTCGACGCCATCACGTGGGGCGTGGAACGAGGGATCGGTGAAGCGGGATGGCAGCGGCATCGGTAACGCCTTGCGGTCCAGTTTGCCATTGGGCGTGAGCGGCAGCGCATCGAGCAGCACGAAGGCGCTGGGCACCATATAGTCAGGCAGGCGTTCTTGGAGGTGGCTGCGGAGCTCGACTACCAACTGCGCTCCCTCCGCCGTCTCCTGACCCCCAAACCCTGACCCCTGAACCCTTGCACCTCCTACCACGTAGGCGACGAGGCGCTGCTCTCCCGGTACATCCTCACGAGCTACGACGACCGCCTCCTGGATGGCAGGGTGGCCGCTGAGCACGCTCTCGATCTCGCCTAACTCGATACGGAAGCCACGGATCTTTACCTGCTGGTCGATGCGCCCCAGGTACTCCAGGTTGCCGTCGGGCAGCCAACGGGCCAGGTCACCCGTCCGGTAGAGCCGTCCTTCCCCGAAGGGGTTGGCGATGAACTTTTCGTCCGTCAACTCTGGTCGGTTCAGGTAGCCCCGTCCAACCTGTACCCCGCCGATGGACAACTCACCCGCCACGCCCACCGGTACTGGCTGCAGCTGTGCATCCAGCACGTATGCCTGCGTGTTCGCCACCGGGCGTCCAATCGGAACCACCTCCGACGCTCTGTTGTCCTGTGCTGCCCACGCAGTGACGTAGATCGTCGTCTCGGTTGGCCCGTACCAGTTGTGCAGCTGTGCCGTCGGATGGGCCTGCATCCGCTGCAGGAGTTGGGGTGGTAAGGCCTCACCGGCCGCAATCACCCGTCGAAGCGAATGGCAATCCATGAAAGCAGGCACGTCCACCAGCAACTGCAAGAGCGTGGGCACAAGGTGCAGGGTCGTAATCTGCTGCTGCCGCAGCATGGTAGCGAGATAGTCACGATCGCGCTGACCATCGGGACGGGTGAGGATGAGCCGGGCTCCGTGGAGCAGGGGCCAGAGCAGTTCAGCAGTGGCAACATCGAAGCTGAAGGTAGTAGTCTGGAGCGTCGCATCCTGATCGGTCAAGCCATGCACCGCTTGGAGTGCGGCGAGGAGGTTCTGTAAGCCCGCGTGGTGGTTGAGAGCGCCCTTTGGCCTGCCAGTAGACCCCGAGGTGTAGATGACGTAGGCGAGGTGGTCAGGCTGTACCACGTTCACCGGGTTGGTTGTCGGCTGTGTAGCAATCATCGGCCAATCGGCATCAAGGCAGATGAGCTGGGCATCGGTAGCGGGCAGCGTGGCCCGCAGGTGCGCTTGAGTCAGCAGCACGGGCACCGCGGCATCCGCGAGCATGAAGGCGAGGCGCTCCTGGGGGTAGCTCGGGTCGAGCGGTACGTACGCCCCGCCCGCCTTGAGGATGCCCAAGAGCCCCACGACCATCTCCAACGAACGCTCGACACAGAGGCCCACCAGCACCTCGGGGCCAACACCCAGCGCCTGCAGCTGGTGCGCCACCTGGTTCGTCCGCGCATTCAGCTCCGCGTAGCTCAGTTGCTGTTCTTCGAAGATCACCGCGACCGCCTCCGGCGTCCGGGCCACCTGGGCCTCAAACCGTTCATGGATGCACGCCTGCGGGTAGTCGGCTGCGGTATCGTTCCAGGTGACGAGCAGTTGCTCCCGCTCCTCCACCGTGAGCATGGGCAGTGTGGCAACCGACTGCGCCGGATCCG
>CAIWUD010000179.1 GCA_903915775.1 uncultured Chloroflexota bacterium
ACCACGTTCGGGCAGCTACGCCGAGCTACTGATGTCAGTGAACTCTTCCACCCCGCAGAGGATGATCACCCCGACCCCGAGATCTGGGGCGCAGGCCTTGCCGGACGGAGCATCAGCGAGTGACCCAGTGAGTTTGTTTGTGCAGGGCTTCGCTCTCCACACCTCCCGTACGCTCGTCACCCCAACCCGGGACCACCGAGCGCCTGCTCGGTGGGTTGGTTTGTTTGTGCAGCTTCGCTCTCCACACCTCCCCAGAGGCTAGTCACCCCAACCCGGGACCACCGAGCGCCTGCTCGGTCTCTTTAGGAAACTCATCACGCTGATCGGTTGGGCCCCCCCGTGGTTGCCCGCCTACCATGATCTCGTATACACTACATGGGAGTGCTCGGGTTTGCCCCCAGGCGGGCACTACAATCGAAAGTCGCCCCATGGAAGCAATTATTGTTGCAAACGCACCAACCTTCGAGGCCGAACCTTTTCGCGGCCTCCTCACGCAGAGCGAGCTACTCATCGCCGCTGATGGTGGCGGGAATGCACTCTACGCCGCCAGTATCAGCCCACACCTCATCATCGGTGATCTCGATTCGCTCACCCTACCCGCCGCCGAAGCCTTTGCGACCGCAGGTACCACCTTTCTGCGTTACCCCACAGACAAGGACGAGACCGACCTCGAACTCGCCCTCCTCAGCGCGGTCGCCCGTGGCGCCACCCAGATCACCGTGCTGGGCGCAATCGGCGGACGTTGGGATCAGGGGCTCGCTAACGTGGCCCTCCTCGCCATGCCCGAGCTACGTGGTCGGAGGGTGCGCCTGCTCGACGCTCATCAGGAGGCCTACCTGGCCCGTGGTGAAACTCCTATTGCCGGGGCGCGCGGTGAAACGGTCTCACTCCTACCCCTTGGTGGGCCAGCCCGCGCCATCACCACCCGTGGGCTGCGCTACCCGCTGGCAGGCGCCGAGCTCCATTTCGAACGCTCACGGGGGGTAAGCAACCAGATCAGTGAGCCCCCCGCCCATGTGACGGTGGGCGAGGGGCAACTGCTCGTCGTGCATCTCTTCGGCGCGTAGTGGAGCACCATTGCTACAGCCGTTCGCTGATCACCTTCACCTGGGTAAAGAGGGTGAGATAGTCGGGGCCACCAGCCTTACTATCGGTTCCCGACATGTTAAAACCACCAAAAGGCTGAACGCCAACGAGGGCACCGGTGCACTTACGATTGATGTAGAGATTACCAACGTGGAAGTCTTCATAGGCCCGTGCGATGCGACCGAGATCGTTTGAGAAGAGTGCTCCGGTGAGGCCATACTCGGTATTATTGGCAATAGCCAGTGCATCATCAAAATCACGGGCTTTGATCACGGCCAATACCGGGCCAAAGATCTCCTCTTGGGCCAGACGCGCATCAGGAGCAATATCGGCGAAGATCGTCGGCCTGATGAAGTAGCCACCGCTGTCGAGGAGATCCTGGCCAAGCGGCTCCTCACCGGCAACGAGGCGCCCCTCCTGGTGGCCGATCGTCACGTAGCTCCTGATCTTCTCAAAAGCATCTTGGTCGACTACGGCACCCATGAAGCGATCGGGATCCACGGGATTACCCAGCTTGATCGCCTGGGTGAGTGTAACAATGCGCTGGAGCAGCGCATCGTAGACCCGCTCCACAATAATCACCCGGGAGCAGGCGCTGCACTTCTGCCCCTGGAAACCAAAGGCCGCCGCAACGATACCAGCCGCCGCCGCATCGAGATCCGCGGTCTCATCAACAACAATGCCATCCTTACCACCCATCTCGAGCACCGCACGCTTGATCCAGAGCTGCCCAGGCTGGCGGACACTGGCACGCTCGTTGATCCGCAGACCAACCTCTTTTGAACCGGTGAAGCCGATAAAACGGGTGAGCGGATGATCAATCAGCAGATCACCAACCGCACTACCGGAGCCTGGCAGATAGTTGACCACGCCTGGGGGCAGACCAGCCTCCTCAAGAATGGCAAAGAGCTTGGCGGCAATCACCGGGGCAGAACTCGCCGGCTTCAGCACCACCGTATTCCCAGCCACTAGGGGGGCGACAACCAGGTTCGTCGCAATTGCCAGGGGGAAGTTCCAGGGTGGGATCGCAACCCCAGCACCCAGTGGGATGTAGTGCAGACTGTTCACCTCACCTGGCCAGGGTGTCAGGGGCTGCCCACTCCCCTGCAGCCGGAGGGCCTGACGAGCGTAGTACTCACAAAAATCGATGGCCTCGGCCACATCTGCATCGGCCTCGGCCCAACTCTTACTCACCTCATAGACCATCCATGCCGCCAACTCCTCCTTGCGCCGACGCATGATCGCGGCAGCACGCAGGAGCAGCCTGGCACGCTGCTCGACCGGTTCACGTCTCCAGTGGGTAAAAGCGGCATGAGCCGTCTCAATGGCCCGTACCGCTAACTCCGGCGTCGCCTTGCTGACATGCCCCACCGCACGTGAGGGCTCAGCTGGGGAACGTGATACCATCGTCGCACTTGTATGAAACCGCTCACCATGGATGACCACAGGATAGTCTGCACCCAACTGATCGCCTACGCTCCGCAGCGCACGTTGCATAGCCTCGCGCCGCTCCGAACTCGAGAAGTCGCCAAATGGCTCATTGCGGTATTCGGGTAGATTCACGGGTTCGACTCCTTTGAGCATGTTTCAATTTCGGCCACGCTGATAGCACCATCTCACGTTACTAAGGTTGGGGTTCTCTGTGGAGGGCCCTACCCTCCAGTTGAACCATGCCTTTGTGCACAAAAAGACGAGCTCACAGGCAGAACGCCCATGTCTCGTGCTTCGCGAGTATGAAAGCGGGGGAGCGCACCGCCTCCCCCGTTGGCAACGCTCCGAGAAGGCTACTTCGTTCCCAAGGTAGCCTGATCGTCCGCGACCTCAACAGTTACCGCATCCTCTCCCAGTTCGTGCAGATCAGCCAGTTGACGCAACGCCGTAAAGAGCTCTACATCAAGAATAACCCCGGTCGGGTAACCCTTCTGGGTCACAATAATCGGCTGATGGTTAGAGCGTGAGCGCTTGATCAGTGCGGCAAGGGATGAGGCGGCTTTCGAGATCGGTACGACACCCTGCTTGAGATCGACATCCAACGAGTAGTTCTTGAGATCAACCATGGGATTCCTCCAGATGACTGAATGAACGGCACGCAGAGCAGAAACGCCAGTCGTTTGGGAGTTGGTTGCTGTTCCGTTTGTAGACCACCCGTATGTATGGAAGATACGTAGTGTGGGCTAGTAGGGCAGCATGGGAACATGTCGGGAGTGCGACCCTATCTTTCATTCCGCGTACGCCACAACGATAGCCGTCACATTGTACACCAAATCTGGATAAAGTGTTCAAACAAACTACGTGATGCAATATATCAGAAAGATATCTGCATAATAGTTAAAAATTGGTTAGAGAGGCCGCATCCTCTGCGGTACGTGTAGCGCAGATGCACCGAATGTCCACTCGTGGTACCATGGTATACGGTAGTTTCATACTGCAATGCGGTGATCGACTTCCCAGCGATAGTTTCTGCAAGAAAGGGTGTTGCGATGGCCTACACTGCCCTCATGGGTGCTGAGGTGAAGCGCCGTGAAGACCCGCGCCTCGTTCGCGGTGCCGGTGCCTACGTTGGTGACATGAAGCTTCCGGGAATGCTGCATATGGTGCTTGTGCGCAGCCCCTACGCCCATGCACTGATCCGTGCTATCGATCCGGGATCTGCACTGTCGATCCCTGGGGTTGTCGCCATTTTTACCGGGGAAGATCTGCGTGGTGATTCACTCGCGATGCCACTTGCCAGTTCGGGTGAGGGTGGGCACGAGGAGCAGGGAGGCGACTATGCTGGGCGCACCCGCCACGCGTTGGCCATCAAACGGGTACGCCATGTTGGTGAGCCGGTAGCTGCAGTTCTTGCCCACCAGTACGAGGCCGCAGTTGATGCTGCCCAGGCACTCCTCGTCGACTATGAACCCTTGCCGGTTGTGGCGGAGCTCCTCCAGGCCGCTGCCCCCGAAACGCCCCCTATCTTTGCTGGACTAGCCGATAATGTCGACCATCGTCGTCGTCGCCAACGTGGTGATGTCGAAGCCGCATGTGCCGCTGCCCATACCGTGGTGCGCCAACGGCTGGTCAACCAACGCCTCCTCGGGTTCCCTATGGAGGGGCGGGCTGTTCTCGCCACCCCTGATAGCACGACCGAGGGCCTGATCATCTATACCAGTACCCAGGCTCCCCACCAGATTCGCTCTGAGCTCGCCAAGACAATGCACTTGCACGAGAGCCAGATCCGCGTGATCGCTCCTGATGTGGGTGGTGGTTTCGGGGTCAAGGTGGGGATCTACCCCGAAGATCTCCTCTGTGCCCTCCTCGCACGACGCTTCAATACCCCCATCCGCTGGGTCGAGGGGCGCCTGGAGCATGTGCTGGCCACTACCCACGGACGTGGTCAGATCTGTGACATGGAGGTCGCGGCCCAGGCCGATGGGACGATCACCGCGCTCCGGATGCGGATCGTCGCCGATCTGGGGGCCTACCCCCTCGCACCTGGCCTCCCAGATCTGACGACGGCAATGGCTGTGGGGGTCTACCATATCCCAAATGTCGATCTTGAGGCGACGAGCGTCTATACCAATACCACGCCAGTTGCTGCTTATCGCGGTGCAGGCCGCCCCGAGGCCGCCTACTACATCGAGCGTATGGTCGACTTGGTGGCTGTTGAGTTGGGCTTGGATCCCACCGAAGTGCGCCGCAAGAACTTTATCCCACCCGAGAGCTTTCCCTACAAAACACCTACCGGGTTGATCTACGATAGCGGTGAGTATGATCGTGCCCTGAGTAAAGCCCTGGAGATTAGTAACTACGCTGCGTTGCGCCGCGAACAGGCCGAGCGCCGTCAGCGGAACGATCGCCGCACGCTCCTTGGCATTGGGGTCGCCTGTTATGTCGAAATGTGTGGCTTTGGCCCCTATGAGAGCGCACAGATTAAGGTTGAGCCCAGTGGTACCGTCACGGTTACCAGCGGTATCTCCCCCCATGGTCAAGGTACCGGGACAACCTTCGCCCAGATTGTTGCCGATCAGATCGGCGCAGACTTTGCCCAGATCGTGGTACGCTGCAGTGATACCGCGGCCACCCCCATGGGTATCGGTACCATGGGCTCACGTTCGCTCGCCGTCGGTGGTGGAGCGTTGATGCGCGCCGCAGCCACCATCCGCGAAAAGGCCTCCCGCCTAGCTGCCCATATGCTGGAGGCGAACCCAGCCGATATCGAACTGCGCGAGGGACTCTACCAGGTGCGGGGGGCACCTACCGGTGCACTCACCCTGGCCCAGATCGCGAAACGGGCCTACTCCAGCAAGCTCCCTCCCGATCTTAGCCCTGGTCTAGAGGCAACTGACTACTTTAGCCCCAGTGAGCTCATCTACCCCTTCGGTGCCCACGTCGCCGTCGTTGAAGTAGACCCTGAGACCGGTGAGGTGCGCATCCGTGCCTACTACTCGGTCGATGACTGTGGTCCACGCATCAGTCCGCTCATCGTGGCTGGTCAAGTTCATGGCGGATTGGCCCAGGGTATCGCCCAGGCTCTCCTGGAGGAGGTGGTCTACGACGACAATGGGCAGATCCTCTCAGGATCGCTGATGGACTACGCGCTGCCACGTGCCGACCTCTTCCCACCATTCACCCTCGATCGTACGGAGACCCCGACACCGCTCAATCCACTCGGGGTGAAGGGGATCGGTGAGGCCGCAACGATCGGTTCGACACCAGCAATTGCGAATGCCGTAGTCGATGCCCTCTCCCACCTTGGTGTGCGCCATGTCGATATTCCCCTGCGCCCCGAGAAGATCTGGCGCGCCCTTCAAGATCGGGTGTAGCCCGGTCGTGATGCGCTAGCACCCCGCTCCTCTTGAAGGGCGCCGTTCGACGGGTACCTGGCGAGGGCGTGGCGCCCCGTACGGGCAACCCCCCGTGGTTGCCCTACCGTTGGCTTACCCCAAGACGGGGGTTGCGGAGGGCAAGGCCCTCCACAAAACCCCAACCTAGCTCTGGTAGTACCAGCGTGTGCAGTCGGCGCAGCCAACATCGAACCATACCTGAAACCCTGATCGAGGAGATGCCCATGGATGATGTCGTGATCGTTGGTGTAGCACGCACACCCATAGGGAAGTTTAACGGAGCCTATGCGGCGCTGCGTGCGACTGATCTGGGGGCGGCTGCCATTCGCGCCGCCGTCGAACGCGCAGGGGTTGAGCCCGCCCACATCAACGAGTGCATCATGGGCAATGTGGTCTCGGCGGGGTTGGGCCAGAACCCCGCACGCCAGGCGGCCCTTGCCGCTGGTCTGCCAACCAGCGTCGGTGCCCTCACGATCAATAAGGTCTGCGGTAGCGGTCTGAAGGCCGTCATGCTGGCAGCGAGCCTGATCAGGAGTGGCGATGCCGAGATGGTTGTTGCTGGCGGTATGGAACACATGAGCGCTGCCCCCTACCTGCTTCCAGGTGCCCGCCATGGCTATCGGCTTGGTAACGGCCAACTCGTCGACGCCGTGATCCATGATGGGCTCTGGTGCGCTTTCGAGCAGCAACACATGGGCCACAGTGCTGAGTGGATTGCACGTACCCAGCGCGTGACTCGCCTCCAGCAAGATAGTTTTGCCCTTCAATCACACCAGCGAGCGGTGGCCACCCAAGATGCCGGCCTCTTCAGTGCCGAGGTAACCCCAGTGAGTCTCCCGGGAACGCAGGGGCAGATCAGCCTGGTAACCGCAGATGAGAATCCACGCCGTGATACGAGCCTGCAGGCACTGGCCAAGCTGCGCCCCGCCTTCGACCCCGAAGGGAGCGTCACTGCCGGCAATGCCCCTGGTATCACCGATGGTGCCGCAGCCCTGCTCCTGACGAGTGCTCCATACGCGGCACGTCTGGGCCTCACACCGCTCGCCAGGCTCGGGCAGAGCGCTCAGGCTGCGGTGCGCCCCCTCGAACTCTTTACCGCACCACCAGTGGCGATGCAGGCACTGATGGATCGGGCTGGTACACACGTGGATGACTACGATCTCTTCGAATTGAATGAAGCCTTTGCGGCACAGGTGATTGCCAACATCAGGACTGCCGGGCTCGACCCCGACCGCGTCAATGTGCACGGCGGTGCCATTGCCCTTGGTCACCCGATCGGGGCAAGTGGCGCCCGTGTCCTGGTTACCCTGATCTATGCTCTCCGCGCACGCAAGGGACGTCGTGGCATGGCTGCACTCTGCCTCGGTGGGGGTGAGGCTGTTGCCCTCGACCTGGAGCTCGTATGAGGAACCCATGAATCTGCGCATGCCACGCGGATCGCTCACTCGCTTCGCCTGGCTCTCTATCGCAGCAGCGATCACTACCATTGGGCTGAAGTTTACCACCTACATCCTCACCGGGTCGATCAGCCTGCTCTCCGATGCCCTCGAGTCGGTGATTAACCTCATTGCGGCAATTGTCGCCCTCACCGCTCTGACCTTCGCCGCACGCCCCCCAGATGCTGAACACGCCTACGGCCACGAGAAGGCTGAATACTTTGCCAGCGGTGTCGAAGGTGCACTGATCTTGATTGCAGCGGCTAGTATCATCTATGCCGCTGTCGATCGCCTCCTCCATCCCCAGCCGATCGAGCAGGTAACGGTTGGTCTGGCAATCGCTATTGCCGCCTCACTGATCAACCTGATCGTCGCCCGCATTCTGCTGCGGGCGGGACGCTACTACCGCTCCATTACCCTCGAGGCTGATGCGCACCACCTGATGACCGATGTCTGGACCTCCGTCGGCGTCGTCCTCGGCGTCATCGCCGTAGTGCTC
>CAIWUD010000180.1 GCA_903915775.1 uncultured Chloroflexota bacterium
GGCCGCGAGCTCCTGGAGCAGCTGCGCGGTCTGGGTCGCCAGGGGCTCCGTGGGGTCCAGGTCGAGGAGCAGACTGCGCAGCTGCGGATCCTCGACCTGCAGGGTGCGCCCGAAGCCCCAGAGGCTCTGGCCCACCGCGACGGCCGCAGCATCACCGCCCACAGCACCAGCCACCGCCTGCGCTCCCGCAGTCACCAGCCAGAGGCGCACGGCACTGGAGCTCCGGCGCAGCAGCTGGCTCAGCTGGAGCAGCTGGGTCACCTGCGCCTGGGCGGCATCCGGGGCCGCCTCCGCGAGGGCATCCGCCCCCCAGACGAGGCACTCCAGGGCCGCGTGGCGCTCGGTCAGCTCGGTAAGGGTGCGCTGGAGCAGGGCGGGGTCACTCGTGAGCGGCAGCTGGACGACCGGCGTCTGCGCGGCGAGAGCCTCGGCCAGGGTGGCACTCCCACCGAGGAGCAGGCGGCAGGTGGGGGCGACCGCCTCAGGTGCTACCAGGGGTGTTACCACCCAGGCGAGGGTCTGCAGCCACTCGCGGCGCAGACGCTCCCCAGTAACCTGCGCCGCCGGAGCCGCCCGCAACTGGAAGCCCTCAACCTCCACCAGGAGTACCCCCGTGGCATCGAGGAGCTGGATGCGCCAGCGCTGCGCACCCATAGCCTGCACGTGGCACCACCACGCCTCACCCGTTGCTGCCGCGTGGAGCGTGAGCCGCTCCAGCGCGAAGGGCAGCAGGGTCTCACCCGTAGCACCTTGGGCAAAGCCCACGACCTGAAAACATGCATCGAGGAGCCCGGGGTGGAGCGCGTAGCCATCGAGGCTGGATACTGCCTCTGGTTGCACGAGGCGTGCCAAGGCTGCGTGTTCACCGCGCCACGCCTCGGCGACCCAGCGAAAGGCGGGGCCGAGGGCGATCTGCGCGTCGGCAAGGGCATCGTACGCCATGGCAAGGTCAACCGGCTCGCGGTAGCTGCGCTGCAGCGCCGCGAGGTCGAGGGTGGTAGGGAGCACAGCGCGGCGGCGCGACGCCCGCCCCGTGGCATGGGTCGTCACCGTGCGCTCACCCTCGTCTGCGAAGCTGAGGATAGTGAACGCGAGACCATCCGCCTCATGGGTGAAGAGCGCCTGCACGGTGCGCGTCGTCCCGGCAGGGATGACCAGCGCCTGGGGCAGGATGAGATCCTCCAGACAGACGACCCCCGGCTCCTCCAGGCTCAGTTGGGCCGCACTCAGCGCCAGAGCAATCTGCGCCGCCCCCGGCGAAACCACCTCGCCATAGACCAGGTGGTCCGCAAGGAAGGGCAGCGTCTCGGTGCGAAACGCCGTCTCGAAGAGGGTCTCCCCTCGCTGGGGTAGGTGGCTCATGCGGTCGATGAGGGGGCCCACGACGGCATTGCCGCGCACCGCCCGGGGTGCCTCCACCCAGTAGCGCTGACGCTGGAAGGGGTAGGTGGGCAGGGCGACCCGGCGCCGCACGTAGTCGTGCTCGAAGCCCTGCCAGTCGATAGTCGCCCCGCGCTCGTACAGCGTCCCCAGGCTCGTCAGCAAGCTCTGCCACGCATCCTGGCCTGCACGCAAGCTGGGGAGGAGGAGTGGCTCAGGACGCCCAGTTTGCTCTCCCGCCGTCGTGTTGCCGCCCTCCTGAACCCTCACCATGCCAAGGAGCACGGGCCGAGGTCCGATCTCCAGGAACGCCTCCACCCCGGTGGCCTGTAGCGTGGCGACGCCATCGGCGAAGCGCACCGCCTCGCGCACGTGGCGCACCCAGTAGGCAGGGGTGGTGACGTCGTCGCCCACCCCCCTCCCATCCTCCCCCCGCTGGGGGGAGGGGAGCGATCCCTCTGAACTCCCTGCCGCTGGGGGGAGGAGTCTGCCGGTCACGTTGGAGACGAGACGCAGCCTGGGCGCGTGGTAGGTAATCCTCTCCGCTACCGCACGGAAGTCGGCGAGCATCGGCTCCATCAAGGGCGAGTGGAAGGCGTGCGACACCGTGAGGCGCTGCGTGCGTATCCCCTCGGCGGCGAGGCGCTCGGCAATCGCCAGGACATCCTCGGTGCGCCCCGCGATCACGATGCTCGTCGGGCCATTGATGGCCGCAAGCGAGACCTGCGCGTAGCCCGCAATCGCTGCCGCTACTTGAGCTTCGTCAGCCGCAATCGCCACCATCGCCCCATCCTGGGGCAACGCTCCCATCAGCCGCCCACGGGCTGCCACCAGCTTCAGCCCATCCTCCAGGCTGAAGACCCCCGCGATGCACGCCGCGACTAACTCACCCACGCTGTGGCCAATCACCACCTCCGGCTGCACACCCCAGTTCATCCAGAGTGTCGCCAGAGCGTACTCCAGCGCGAAGAGGGCCGGTTGCGTGTACTCCGTTCGGTCAATCGCCTCCGCGTCGTTCAGTACCTCCACGAGCGGACGATCCATCTGACCCACCAGCAGTTCCGCACAGCGGTCGATCGTCGCACGGAACGTGGGCTGGGTCGCGTAGAGCTCCTGCCCCATCCCCGCGTACTGGCTCCCTTGCCCCGTGAAGAGGAAGGCGAGACGGGGAGGAGGGAGGAGGGAGGAGGGAGGAGGGAGAAGAGGTGAGGGAGCAGCGAGCGCACGCTCCTCCCCCCCGCGAGTGGCCAGGGCGACCAACTGCTCCCGGAGCTCCACCACACTTCCCGCGACCACGCTCAGCCGATGGGCGAAGTGGCTCCGCCCCACGTGGCTCGTGTAGCTCACATCACCCAGGTCTGCGTCCGGGTGCTCCTCCAGCCACGCCACGTAGCGCGCCGCGTACGCACGGAGGGCTTCCCTGTTCTTTGCCGAGAGCGTCAGTAGGTGGCGTGGCCGATCCACCCCGTGCACGGGTTCCGCCCGCTCCGGCGCGCCCTCCAGCACCAGGTGGACGTTCGTCCCACTCATCCCAAAGGAGCTCACGCCAGCAATACGCTGCGAGCCCTCCCATGGCGTAAGGGTCGTGGGAACCCGTATCGGTAGGCTCTCCCAGGCAATATGCGGGTTAGGTTGGCGGAAGTGGAGGTGTGGGGGGATCGCACCGTGCTGTAACGACAGAGCGACTTTGAGTAAACCGGCAATGCCAGCCGCTGCATCCAGATGACCGATATTGGTCTTGACTGAGCCAATCATCAGCGCTTCTGTACGACCTTCCCCCAGTACACTGGCCAAAGCCAATACTTCAATGGGGTCACCCAGCACCGTCCCGGTTCCATGCGCCTCAACGTACTGAATCTGTGCTGGTGCTACCCAGGCGCTGCGGAGCGCTTGGCGAATGACCGCCTCCTGCGCTAGGCCATTGGGTACGGTAAGCCCATTGCTATGGCCATCATGATTGACCGCCGAGCCGCGAATTACCGCGGCAATAGTGTCCCCGGCGCGCAGTGCATCGCGCAGCCGTTTGAGCACCAACACCACACACCCTTCACCTCGCCCGAAGCCATCCGCACTGGCGTCAAAGGTTTTGCATCGACCATCAGGGGCTACCGCCCCCATCCGACTCAGGGCGATCATCTGCTCTGGTGACAGGATCACATTCACCCCACCGGCCAATGCCATCGTGCACTCGCCCAGGCGTAGGCTCTGGCATGCCTGGTGGACGGCGAGCAGCGACGATGAGCAGGCTGTGTCCAGTTGGAATGTGGGCCCGTGCAGCCCCAGGACATACGCAATCCGGCCCGCCATCAAGCCTCGCAGTTGGCTCAGCAGGCGGTACCCATCCAAGTCTGCTGGGTCGGCGAGGTAGAAATTGCGCGGAGAGTAGTCATCCCAAAAGGCCCCCACAAAGACCCCCGTCTGACTGCCGCGTACCTGTGCAGGTGCGATCCCGGCATGCTCTAACGCCTCCCAGCTCACTTCGAGCAAGAGCCGCTGTTGCGGGTCTAGGCTGACCGCTTCACGCGGGGCTATGCCAAAGAAGGAGGGGTCAAACTGGTCAATCTCGCGTAGGAAGGCACCACCCCGCACATACAGTTTGCCTGCAGCGTTGGGATCCGCATCATAGTAGCGCTGCAGATCCCAACGCGCCGCTGGGATGTCCGTTACCGCATCAACTCCGTTGCGCAGCAACTCCCAGAAGGCCTCCGGTGTATCAGCCTGCGGCAAACGGCAGCCGATGCCAACGATAGCAATCGGTTCAGCCGGGTCGTAGGTTACTCCGGCAGCCGTGCCACTAGCGGTCAACGCAACCACTCCATCCGCAGCAAGGTGGCTCACGAGTGCCGCAACGGTGGGGTAACGCCAGGTAATCGTAGCATCGATTGGCTTCCCCAGCCAGGCACTCAACTCCTGAGCGAGCCCCACCGCTGTGACGGATGTGAGCCCATACGCGGCGAACTCCCGCTGGAGGTCGAACTCATGCGGCGCGAGTTCAAGGCGTTGCGATAGCCACTGGAGAAGCCACATCTGGATGGCGTTACGTCCGTGTCCCTCTTCCGATCGGTGAGACGATAGTGGAGCCGATGTTGGCATCTCATCAGGATGGACGATGAGTGCAAGGATCCGTTCGCGCAACACTCGCTTGAGGATTTTGCCTGTACGCCCCTTGGGCAGCTCGGTCACAAACTCGATACGGGTAGGAACCTTCACATCCGCCAGTGCCTCCTGGCAAAACGCACGGATCGCCTCGGTAGAGACCTGTTGCCCCGCACGCAGCACCAAACTGGCACAGACCTGCTCCCCAAGCAACGGCTCCGGGATGCCGTAGACTGCTGCTTCGAGCAGTGCCGGGTGTTGCTGGAGCCGCCGTTCAACTTCTGAGGGATAGACCTTCGTTCCCCCAACGTTGATCATGTCCTTGGAGCGGTCGACAATGTAGCAGTAGCCATCTGCGTCCATATACCCGACATCACCCGTTTGGAACCAGCCGTGGCGAAACGCATCAGTTTGCTCCCGCGTATACTGCCAGTACCCAAGCATGACGTTATTCCCACGCACGGCTACCTCCCCCAAGGTGCCGGGTGGAACCGCCTGGCCGTCCGGGTCAAGGATGGTCAACTCCACTCCCGCGAGGGGCAAGCCGACCGAACCACGCCGCTGCGGTTGACCATACGTACACGTATCAAGGAGGGTTTCAGTCAGCCCGTACCCCTCGGTAATGGCGACGCCGAAGGTCTCCTGCCATTGCACCGCAACCTCAATCGGCAAGGGGGCCGCTGCAGAGAGACAGAGCCGTAAAGTAGGATAGGCACGTGGAACGCTCTGTTCAGCGAGCAGCCGGTAGAGGGTGGGGACGCCGAAATAGACGCTCACGTCATCCATCTGCAGGGCGTGCTGCACCGCAGTACGTTCAAACTGACGATGGAGCAGCAGCGTGGCACCAGCCATCAGGGTGGGATTGAGGGCCGCATTCTGCCCAAAGGCGTGAAAGATCGGGAGCGCCAGCAGGACGCGGTCGCTGGCGTGCAACTGGAAGGCCTCAATACAGGCGGCACCATTCTGGACAATGTTGCCATGTGATAAGACCGCACCCTTCGGAAACCCTGTAGTCCCAGAGGTGTACAGGATCACGGCGGGGGTGTCGACATCCACGGGCACGGCTTCCGCTATGGGCGAAGCCTGCACCAGGAGTTCTGTCCAGACGAGCTCGTTGGGGAGCGTACCTTCAGCAATCAGGAACGCATCAACAGACGGAATTGCCTGCTGGGCCAACGGCAACCGCAGATCAGGGGTGGTGACGACGAGGCGTGCCCCACTGTCCTGGAGCATGAACGCGACTTCTTCAGCCTTGAGCGCGGGATTGATGGCAACGACGATGGCACCCAGTTTAAGCGCACCGAAGTAGGCAGTGAGAAACGCGGTGGAGTTGGCTAGCAGCAGCGCGATCCGATCACCACGCTGGAGGCCCAGTCCAGCAAGGGCGTTCGCAGCCCGGTTACACCACGCATTCAACTGGCTATAGGTGAAGGTTTCAGCTTCAGTGTGGAGAGCTACTCGCTCCGGAAATGTACGGCTGCCATGTTCGAGATGGGTGGCAATGTTGAGCATCTATATATACCCGTGAATGTAGACCAGTGAAGGTGGAGTGGAATAACGGGGTATGGCAGTGCGGAATGTGTCAAGCCCTTTTGGACACGGAACGAGGCGAAATGCGGTGCGTTGGTGAGCTCCAGCGCTAACACCGCTGGGGCAGCCTGACCGACGGTGCCCCCGGCGGGGCCTCAGCTATAGCTGTCGTGGATGCACCAACCGTGGGGCACTGCGTAGTCTCCGTACCGTCATTGGTGAGAGACAACGCCACAGACCCCCGGGTCGGAGTGTACCGTTCGTTTCGCTGTGTCAGTATACCAGGACTGCGTGAATTGGTCGTGAATTGGTCGTGAATTGCCACCCCACTATCGTTGGCCATCTGCGGGTCCAAGCTGCGCATGTCATCACGGAAGATCGGTTCTTCCGCATCTCCCGTGCTTACGTCAAAGGGGTCACACTCGGGTAAGTACCCGTTTGCAGAGCAGATCAAAGCTGGCTCGGCCATACGCCGTTCGCTTGATCATCTTGAGGCGATTGACGTGCCCCTCGGTCAGACCGTTGGACTCTTTGTATGTGAGCGCCCCCGTCACTGCATCCTTGTCGCGTACCAGGCCTCGGGCAAATTCCACCAGTTCTGGCAGCCCACTTGCCTGAGCCTTTGCGAGCCATGGTTCCAGCGCCTCCGGCTCTCGTTTCCGCAGCAGGAGGAGAAAGGCCAGGACGAGCTTTTGAGCCTCAACCACCTCTGGGGAATGGTGCCCGAGATGCTCAAGGTACTGTCGCTGCTCTGATTTCATCTCAGGCTCGGGTTTGAGCAGAAGCCACCGAGCTTGTCGCGCTGAGAGCGGGCGTGTCACCGCAGCAGGAGGTGTCGGCCGGGGCTTTGGCTTGTCTGGGTGACGTTTCGGCGGACCAGAACGACCACGATCTGTGCGCCATTGGACGGTCAGGCGGCGCACCGTCTCACTTCCCCCGGTGAAGGCCTTCCCTTGAAGTTCACGCCACAGCTGTCGGCTGTTCTGTTCCCCCGCTTGCCATCGCTCACGGAGATATGGTTCGTAGGGTGTGATCTGCATTCGCCGTGGCGGCACTGGTGGGCGCTCGGGAAAGCTCCCAGATCGAAGCCAGCGCGCGCAGGATATTTTGCGCGCCCTCGTGAAGGGCGAGACGGACCCCGCCGCGCTTGCCGCCTATGCTCGCGGCAACCTGCAGCAGAAGCAGGCTGACCTGGAGCGAGCGCTGGAAGGTCGCTTTCAGGAGCATCACCGCTTTCTGCGTAGCCGTCTGCTGCGGCACCTGGATGTTCTTGATGCAGAGGTGTCCGCGCTTGAGTCGCGTATCGACACACTTCTGGAGCAGTTGCCCACGTTCGCAGCGGCTGTGGAGCGCCTCGATACGCTGCCAGGGGTCAACCGCACGGCAGCGCTCACGATGGTCGCGGAGATTGGGGTCGAGATGGAGCGCTTTCCCACGGCTGGTCATCTGACCGCCTGGGTTGGCCTCGTGCCAGGGAAGAACGAAACTGGCGGCAAACAACGGGCGACAACGACCCGGAAAGGTCATCGGCAGCTTCGTCGCACTCTGGTGCAAGCCGCCTGGGCTGCGGCTCGAAAGCGAGATTGCCACCTTCGAGCCTGGTATTACCGCCTGTCCAATCGCCGTGGGGCCCAGCGTGCGGCCGTTGGCGTGGCGCGCACCGTACTCCAGATCGCCTATCACCTGATCAAAGACGGCACGACCTATGAGGAGCTGGGGCACGACTACTTCGACCAGGTCAACCGCGAGCGGACCCGCCGTCGGTTGGTACAACGTCTCGAAACGCTTGGCTTTGCGGTCGATGTACGAGACGCGGAGCGGCCTGCGGCCGACCCGCCTTTGGCTACCGCCTGATCTCGATAGCGGCTCGCCAAGTGGGGATTTTCATAGCAGGCTATACGGGTTCTAGTTTATCGCGTCGTTGGACAGCCCTCCACGCCTCCCGTGAGGCGGTCAGACCAGGAGTTTTTTGTGGAGGGCTACGCACTCCATGCCTCCCGTTGGGATGGTAGCCCCCTGCGCATCCATGCGATGCGCAAACTACGCCAGGAGCTCTTCGGCGAGGTCGATTGCACGCAAGAGGGCCGCAGCCTTGTTGCAACTCTCCTGGTACTCTGCCTCGGCTTCGCTATCGGCGACGACGCCACCACCGGCCTGCACGTAGGCTACGCCGTGCTGTACGACCATGGTGCGCAGGGCGATGCAGGTGTCGAGATCGCCGTTGAAGCCCACATGACCGACACAGCCAGCATAGATACCGCGACGTGTCTGCTCAAGCTCTGCGATGATCTGCATGGCACGGATCTTGGGTGCGCCACTCACCGTGCCGGCGGGGAAGCAGGCACGCAGGGCATCGAGCGCACTCATATCGGTGCGGAGGCGGCCAGTGACATGGCTCACGAGGTGCATGACGTGGCTGTAGCGCTCAACGAACATGAAGTCGGGCACACGTACACTGCCCGGGGCACTGACGCGCCCAATATCGTTGCGACCGAGATCAACGAGCATGAGATGCTCGGCGCGCTCCTTCTCGTCGGCGAGTAGCTCCTCGGCGAGTGCGGCATCCTCCGCGAGGTCACGGCCGCGGCGGCGCGTCCCAGCGATCGGATGGGTCAGTACCTCACCCTCCTGAACACGCACCAGGAGTTCAGGCGAGGCACCCACGAGGTCACCCTCAGCGGTACGCAGCAGAAACATGTAGGGTGAAGGGTTGACCGTGCGGAGGGCACGGTAGATCGTGATGGGATCGGCACTGGTTGGGCGGATGAAGCGTTGTGAGGGGACCACCTGAAAGATATCGCCGGCGCCGATATACTCTTTGGCCCGTGCGACGTTGGCATGGTACTGCTCACGTGACACATTCGAATGGGGGCGCACGGTGGGGTGGGGCTGCGGCTGGTCGTTGTCAGCCAGGCGCTGGTCGGTCGCCGGTAGGGGCTGACGCAGGCGCTGAATGAGTGCCTCAATCCGACCAGTGGCACGGCGATACTCCTCGTCGAGATCTGGGGCGTCGAGATGAACGTGGGAGAGCACCTTGATCTTGTGGCGCAGATGGTCGAAGATCAGCAGGGTATCCACAAACATCCAGAACCCTTCGGGCATCTGGTAGTCACACGACTCGGGGACCGGGAGGCGTTCGAAGTAGCTTACGGTTTCGTAGCCAAAGAAGCCTACTGCCCCTCCGACAAAGCGTGGGAGATCGGGCAAGCGGACCGGTCGGTAAGCGTTCAGGTAGCTACCAAGAATGACGAGTGGGTCACTGTAGGGCAGGTTCTGCTTGTAGCCGGCCTGGGTCGCTTGCGCTACACCTCGGTCGAGCCGTAGCAGCAGGTAGGGGTCGCTGCCGATGAACGAGTAGCGGGCGAGGTGCTGCCCCCCTTCGACGCTCTCAAGAAGAAAACTGTACGCACCCTGAACGACCTTGAGATAGGCTGACACCGGGGTCTCGAGGTCGGCCAAGATCTCACGATAGATGGGGCAGAGGTTACCCTGATCACGGAGGGTGCGGATCGCATCCAGAGTTGGGGTGTACATAGGTAGTGATACTCCAGGTCTCACGAAAAGTAGCCCAGGCCCATGGCTGCTTCCATCATCATGACTGTCTCACGAGCTACGGCACGCGTACGCTCGTTACCAGCAGCAATGATCTCATCAACAAGGGCAGGGTTTGCTTCGTAGCGGGCGCGACGCTCACGAATGGGTTCCAGGAAGGCCTCGATCGCGGTTAGCAACTTCTTCTTGACCTCGACATCACCAACCCGCCCTGTGCGGTAGCGCTCCTTCAGATCATTCACCTCGGCACGATCGGGGTTGAAGGCATCGTGGTAGGCAAAGACGGGGTTACCCTCTACCTTCCCCGGAATATCGGCCCGAACCCTGGCGGGATCGGTGTAC